>JADGFG010000153.1:0-9772 GCA_016743995.1 Kangiellaceae bacterium
TATGGTTTTATGTGGAACAGCAATTATTTGTCGCGCTTTAATTTGCCAGCGCCCAAAAACTGGATATCTTTAATCGATCCGATTTATCAGGGACATATTGCAATGAGTTCGCCCACGCGATCGGGCACTACACATATATTGGTAGAGACCATTTTGCAACACTATGGCTGGGATGATGGTTGGGCGTATCTGATGCAACTGTCAGGGAATCTGGCAACGGTTACCGCACGTAGTTTTGGTGTGAAGCGGGGGGTTGTCAAACAGCGTTTTGGTATTGGCCTGGTAATTGATTTTTTTGCGCTTTCAGCACAGTTTTCTAATGACGCAATAGAGTTTGTTTATCCTTCACCGACCAGTCTGCTACCGGTTAATGTGGGTCTAATTAATCACAGTAATGAAGCGGCACCAAAGTTCATCAATTTTTTAATGTCTGCAGAAGCACAAAAAATGTTACTTCTTCCTTCAATCAGTCGGCACCCTGTTAACCGAGAAACACTGGCTCTGGATAAAAGACACCCATTACAGCGTTATCAGAATCAGTTGAATAACCTGCTTGATTATAACCTGCAATTATCACAACAACGTTATCACCTGGTTAACACACTCTTTGATCAGATGATTACGCTTCGTTTGCAAAATCTACAGGCTTTCTGGGGTCGCTACCGAAAACTGGAAAAACATTCTGCACTGCAAGCTTCACCGGTACTTAAGAAACAGTTGTTACGCGCAAAGCAACTAATAATGCAGGTTCCTTTTAAAGCCGGGCAACTTGACGATTCTCAGCTACTTGCCCAGTTTAGTCGTCACCAGCCAGGTAGTAAAATCAGCCAGGCTCAGGCACAACTGGAACAACACTGGCGGCAGGAAGCAGAAAAACAATTTAAAACGGCAATGGCTGATTTGCACGACCTGGAAAAACAGCTTAAAACACTGGGCCATTAAAAAATGTCAAACACTGAATCTCTGGAAACCCATTATGGCATTGTGGACTAAACTTAGCTCTGGCTCATGGGGCGGACGCATTGGTTTAAAAGTTTTTCTGGCATTTATACTGGTGATTGTCATTATGGTGATGGTTGCTGTTGCTGCATGGCTGGCGTTCAGCCATGTCAGTGAACGCATGGGCAGTATTAGTGACAGGCAAATTCCGGTGATCAGTGCTTCGGCTCGTTTTGCAGAGCTGGGTGGTCAACTTACGTCTACGGCACCTCGTTTACTGTCTTCGGTTTCCAGCTGGGAGAGAGATAGTGTCTGGTCTGAACTGGAACACCAGCTGGAACAACTGGATGAGTTGTTACTCAGTAAAAATGCACCTTATAGTTTACCGCCAGAGATTCGTACCCGTGTAGTTTCTCTTTTACCTGAAATAAGAGCAAACCTTTATTCGCTAAATGAAAATATGGTGCTGATTTTTGATTCAGGTCGACGTAACCGAGTACTTTCTGAGTCATTACGCTGGACTCATGCCACGTTTCTGGATGAAATTGATCCTATTCTGGAAGATAGTCGTTTTAACATTGATTTAATTATGCGCCGACTGAGTGAACCGGAAGGACTAAAAATACCCGCAGAGAATTTATTATTATTACAACAACGCTATAAAACACGTGAATTATTAATGCGGGTTAATGCGGACAGTAATCTGGCTGTTGGTCTTATTCTTCGAGGTGCCAGCCAACAAACGCTGGCGGACATTAACCATACCATGCAGTTTTTTGGCGAGGTTGAAGATCGATTGCGTGATAATGTTATTCAGTTGCCCAGGCAGGAAAGTACACTATCATTACGCCAGGCGATAGAAACTATTTTATCGTTTGCCAGTGCTAAAAATAACCTGACAGAAGTTAAGAAACAGGAAATCCTTCTCTCTGAAAAAAATCAACAGCGCTTAAACGAGAATAAAAAACTGATTCGTCTGCTCAAAGATTTAATTAATGATCAATTAAACTTTGCGGAACAGGCGGCACAACAGGCGGCAGAAAATGCAAAAAAATCAGTCTCTCAGGGAAGATCACTTTTGTTAATCATGTTAGTTGCGGGGTTTGTTGTTGCCTTTGTGGTAGGTCGACTTTATGTAGGACGCAATCTGCTGGGCAGGCTTAATACTTTACGCTCCAGTATGGCGGCTATTGCAGAAGGTAATCTGGAAGTTAACATTGATGTGCGTGGCAGCGATGAAATTACACAAATGGCAAAAGCACTAATCGTTTTTCGAAATACGGCAATTGAAGTCGAGGAGGCTAATGCACAGTCAATTATTGACAATGCACTGGTAGGCCTGATCAGTACTGACGAGAACGGCCACATTGAGTTTTTAAACAGTAACGCCAGGCAACTTTTTGGTATTAGCGCCGATTACACAGGCTTACCATTTGTCGAAACTTTTATTGCAACCAGTCAACGTCAACAGGTTTGCCTGAAAGAACTGGCAGCTCAACCTGAATCACAAATGATTTGCGAAACTCATGGGCTGAATAATCAAGCGCAAAACTTTCCACTTGATTTAACGGTTCGAACTTATCAACGCCGTCATCAGCAAAAGTATCTATTAACGCTGGTAGATGCAACCGAGCGGCGTGAAGCCAAATCTCTACTGGAAGACCGCATTGCATTGAGAACACAAGATCTGGAAGTTGTTAACCAGAAATTACGTTCAGAAGTTATAGAAAGACAACGCACCGAAGCAGAATTAAGAGCGACACATCAGGAGCTGGTGCAGACAACCAAGCTTGCCACCCTGGGGGAACTTTCCGCTGGTATTGCCCATGAGCTAAATCAACCGCTCAGTGCCATTCGTTATAATGCACATAATGCATTACAACTCTTAAAACATAACAGGTTGACCGATTCTGAGGGGTGTTTACAGAAAATTGAAAACCTGACCGATAAAATGGCGCAGATAATCAATCACCTGAAAATATTCTCTCGTCGTGCTGCCGACGAAACTAGCCCGGTTGATCTGGTAGAGGTGATTAATAGTGCATTATCTTTATTTTCACAACGTATTGATCGGTTAAAGTCTGGTTTAATCTGGCGGCACCAGCCAGGTTCAGTCCCTCTGGTACAGGGTGACCCTGTCAGACTTGAACAGGTTATTGTTAACCTAATTGGTAATTCTCTGGATGCAATGAGTGATTCGGCATCTCCCAGATTGAAGCTACAAATCATTCCAGATGGCACATTGGTTTGTCTATCAATCAGTGACAACGGTAGTGGTATGTCAGAAGAGACAATTAAACAAATGTTTGATCCATTCTTTACAACTAAAAAAGCAGGCGAGGGGCTGGGGCTTGGTTTGTCAATTTCGGATAAAATCATTCGCGAACTGGGCGGTGAATTTAGAGTGAGCAGCACCCCCAATGTCGGTACAACCGTTGATCTGGCATTAAAACAAGTGGATTCTGATGAAGACAAAGCGTCGCTAAATAGTAATGAAACAATAGATTTATACTCAAAGGAATGATTTCTTCTCCGTTTTCTGTCATATTTATTGGCTTGAGTCACTTTTGAAGATTTATTCTGTTTTATTCAGTGAGTATTAAACAATGACCGCGAAAAGCTGTAATCAGGTTCTGTTAATTGAAGATGAAAGCGAAGTCAGAGAAGCCGCCCGTTTAACACTTGAGCTGGAAGGTTTTTGTGTTGAGGATTATGCTAGCGCTGATGAGGCATTACAGGATATTGAAAAAAACTATCCGGGCATTATATTGAGTGATGTCAGAATGCCGGGTATTGATGGCCTTGAGTTACTGGATCGCTTACAAAAGCTAGATGCTGATTTGCCTGTGCTACTGGTGACCGGGCATGGTGATATAAAAATGGCATTACAAGCGGTGCGAGCTGGCGCTTATGATTTTATCGAAAAACCGGTTGCCCCGGATCACCTGCTTGAAGTTGTTAAGCGCGCACTGCAAACACGACAACTGGTATTGGAAAACCGAAAATTAAAACATGAACTGGCTAACCTGGAAGGTTTTGAAAACAAAATCATTGGAAACAGTGAAGCTATTGCCAGACTAAGAGATATGATCACTAACATTGCCAAAACGGGTGTTGATATCTTGTTACACGGTGAAACCGGAACGGGCAAAGAGCTGGTTGCCAATACACTACATAATTGTAGTCGTCGCTCGGGTAAATTTGTAGCACTTAACTGCGGAGCATTGCCTGAATCGGTCATTGAAAGTGAATTATTTGGTCATGAAGCGGGTGCATTTACCGGTGCCAGCAAGCGGCGAACAGGAAAGATTGAATATGCCAATGGAGGAACCCTTTTTCTGGATGAACTGGAAAGCATGCCAATGCATTTACAGGTAAAAATGCTACGTGTACTGCAGGAGCGTAAGCTGGAACGTCTGGGTGGCAATGAAAGTATTACTATTGATGTGCGAGTTGTAGCGGCAACCAAGCGCGATTTATTAGAAGCTGCCCGGCAGGGAGAGTTTAGAGAAGATCTTTATTATCGACTTAATGTAGCCAGTATTAACATTCCGCCTTTGCGAGAAAGACTGGAAGATGTGCCGCTATTATTTCGATGCTTTGCCAGTCAGTCTGCCCGGCGACTGGAACGGGAAGAACCGGCGCCTGAACAGTCTTATTACCAACAACTGTTAAATCATAACTGGCCAGGTAATGTAAGAGAACTACAAAATGAAGCCGAACGTTATGTGCTGGGTATTTCAACCTTGATGAATAACCTTGAGATCCCTTCAGAAGCATCAAACCTGACGCTACCAGAACAACTGGAGGCCTTTGAAAAACACCTGTTAACAGAAGCACTTAAAGCTAACCAGGGAAGAGTGAGTGAAACCGCGCAACAACTGGCCATTCCACGCAAAAAACTCTACCTGCGCTTACAGAAATTTAATATAGAAAAAGAAAATTACCTGGTAAAAAAATAACAACCTGTTTTGTCAATTGTCCTATTTAGTAATTAATCTGCCTAACTATGACTCTGTCTTACAGCCGTTATGCTTTCGCCAACGATCGATGTCATGACCTTGTGGTATCTTGTCGCAAGGATCGGCTTCACTATAACCTCGTAGTTGATTATATCTTGCAATTTGATGTGATGACAAAATCTCTGGTGTTTGCAGGTGCGTAATTAAATGAACATAGCGTAATTCTTTACGGACCTGTGAGATTGATTCAAGGCGTTGCATAAGCTGGTCACTGGTCATTGTTTGATGAGAAAAAGCTTCATTCAGATCCTTTTCCAGCTGAACCAGTTTTTTCCCCAGGGGAATAGCTCTGGATTTCATTTTATCAAATAGCTGTTTAATTTTAATTTCCTGTTCATCGGTCAGCGCAATTTCATTTTTCATCTGCAGTACATGTGATGGTCCCGGCATGCCATTCAGCTCTGCAGCTTTAGCGAGTCCCCAGCCTTTACCAGATATTAATTGTTGAATATCATCATCTGACAAACTTTTAATGACTCGTTTTTGCTGTCCCGCATAATGAGACTGGTGCTGTGAATGCTGTGAAGAAGCTTTTACTGAAGACGACTTGCCATTCGAAGAATGATCAGATTTAGATTGATTGGTATGTGCATAGGTGGTATTTAACAATAACACCGAAAATAAAATAGACATTATGATGCCTGTTAACCAGTATTTCATTTAATTTCTCCAGACTAATTATTTTAACTACGTTAGTTTACACTTTTTCTTACATATAGCACTGACTCACAATGGATATGCTAATATTTTATTGCCACTTCGACTATAATTTATCGAGATGAAGAAAAGAATATTCCGGCTTGAACATTACAGCCTGTAACGCCCGCAAGGTATATGATGAACCTGACTATTCGATAAAACACAGCTCTGTGAAAAATATTCAGACTAATCCTGCAATCAAAACAAGACGCTATCAATTCGTCTGCTTACTGACAACCTGCTTTTATCTATATTTTCCTTTATGTTATGCCGAGTCTCTACTGCACACATCCCCACGATTTGACCGTTATGACAGTGCTGATGGTCTATCCCAGATGGCGGTTAACTCAATTGCTCAGGATAGACACGGTTATCTCTGGATCGCCACACAGGAAGGTTTAAACCGGTTTGACGGTCACGAATTTCGTATTTTTAAAAATCATGTTGATAAAAATTCACTGTCAGCTAACTGGGTTAACCATATATATTAGTACATAGTAGTGGCAAAATCTGGATGGCAACCAAAATAGGGGGGATATCCATTTACAATGAAGCAACAGAAGACTTTACTCGTATCTCGTATCGTAAAAATCAACCGGCGGGACTCAACGCCAACTTTGTTAACGTAATATTTGAAGATAACAGAAAAAACGTGTGGATTGGGACCAGTCAGGGACTCAACTTATGACAACATACTAGTCAAACTGTAAGAAACAGCGATATTATAAATCTTTCTGCAACTAGTCCCGAACTAAACGTCTATATCTCGGATATTACCCAGGATAAAGAAGGGAACCTGTGGCTTGCAACACATAACGGTTTAATCCGATATAACCCTCTGGAAAAGAAGGCCAGACGTTTTACCATTCAGAATAATCACAAAGAAATATTTGAAGTCAATACTCTACATATCGATAGTTCCAACACAATGTGGATAGGCTCCATGAATGGATTATTTATCATGGATTTAAAAAAAAGGACATCAAAGCTTACTCTTTAACACAGCCGCTTTCTGATCTGACATTGAGAATCATGGACATTGAGTCTGAAAATGATCATAAGCTCTGGTTTGCAACATATCATGGTTTATGCGAATTAAATAAAACGAATAGAAAAAGCATTTGTTATGGCTACGAGCCAGATGAAAACAGGAGCCTTCCCGGGAATACCATTTATAGTATTTTCTTTGATAAAAATAATGAACTCTGGGCTGGAACTAAAGGCGGCGGTCTGGTAAAACATAATAAAGTTGCCAGTAAGTTTATTACCATAAAAGAAAACACAAGAAGCCAAAACTCTTTAACCGGTAAGGATGTGAGAAGTATTTTACAAGGTTCTAATGATCAGCTCTGGGTAGGTACACTCAATCAGGGAATGAGTCAGTTTAATTTGTTAAGCGGAAAAGTAAAACACTATAAAGCAAAAAAAAATAGTCATGATTCAATTCGCGATAATGCTGTAAGAAGTCTATTTGAAGTCAACAATCACTTATGGATTGGCTACCGTTATCAATATCCTTCACGGCTTAATCTTAGTACCAACAAAATTAAACACTTTGATTTTAGTGAGATAAAATCGGTAAAATCGATTCCAGAAAAATATACTTATGATATTGCACAATCACAATTGGGAAACCTGCTCTTTGCAATCAAACATTCTGGGTTAGTTGTCTTTAATCCGGTGACCGGCAAGTACAAAAACTTTTTGCCAGAAAAGAATAATATACATAGTTTACCTCATCCATCAATCCGGCACATATTTATCAGCACAAAAGATATCTGGCTTGCCACTCGTGGCGGATTATCTCGATTTAATGAATCTACGGGAACATTTGATAATTTCAAAATCACAAATTCGATTAACACACAAGCAACAAACTATCTGTATTCTATCGACCAGGATAGCAATGGAAATTTATGGATTGCATCACGTAATGGCGCACATTTGTTTAATCCAGAAACCGAAACCTTTACTACTTACAATACCAGCGATGGATTAAGTAACAATGTCATTTATTCAATAAAAGTTGATGCGACTGACCGGGTCTGGATGGCAACTAATTCTGGCTTGTCTGTCTTAGACCAATCCGATGGAAAAATTGAACGTTATTTTGTCAAGGATGGTATTCAGGATAATGAATTTAATGCTGGAGCAGTCAATAAAAGTGACGAAAGACAGACTCTTTATCTGGGCGGTATTAATGGACTTAATATAATAGAGGCTGATCAATTTCAATCAACTAATCACCCGATCACAGCGCAAATCACACAGATATTATTATTTAATTCGCCAGTCAGACTAAAACATGAAAACCCGGATTCTCCACTAATCAAACCGGTTTCTCTACTCAACACGCTCACCCTGGATCATAAGGATATTATTTTCAGCTTAACATTTTCCGCACTGGAATATCGGGCTGCACATAAAATTGAATATGCCTACAAGCTCAAAGGATTACATGATGACTGGATAATCACAGACTCAAAAAAACGTGTTGCAACCTTTACCAGCCTTCCACCGGGTCATTATGAATTTCAGTTAAATGCGCATTATATAAATACCCCATGGGGTAAGAACTACACTCGTTTAGCCATTAATATTGCCCCCCCGTACTGGAAAACCTGGTGGGCCTATGCTGTATACCTGACTATTATAATTAGTCTTATTTTAGTCATTATTTTAATTCGATACAAAATTTTTGTCACCAACCAACGTAGCCAGATGGCAATCGAAGCGAATGAAGCAAAATCCAGATTTCTGGCAACAATGAGCCATGAAATTAGAACACCAATTAATGGTGTCATTGGTGCGGTATCGCTTTTAAGTAGTAGCCATCAGAGTCAGGAACAAGAAAAATATACGGACATGATTAAGGTCAGTGGCGAAAACCTTCTCAATATTGTCAATGATATTCTTGATCTTTCAAAAATTGAAGCTGGTAAATTGTCCATTGATAATAGTTTATGTCACTTACGAAAATTGATAGAAAGTACCATGGAAATGTTTACTAATGAAATTGGTAATCAGGAGCTGGAATTATTCTTTCTACCTGAAAATGATGTACCTCTTATGGTTTATGCTGATACGACTCGATTACATCAGGTTATTATTAATCTTGTCAGTAACGCCGTTAAATTTACTAAGCGTGGATATGTCTTAATTATTCTTACTGTGGAGAATAGTGATTCAAGCCAATATCAACTAAAGTTTTCGGTCAAAGATACTGGAATAGGTATTCCTCGGGAAAAACAAACAAGCATTTTTAACGCTTTCAGACAAGCAGATGAAAGTACTACTCGCACACATGGAGGTACAGGACTCGGACTGGCAATCAGCCAGAAGTTGGTCGGGCTGATGGGTGGGCAAATTTCTGTGTTCAGTGAACAAGGTAAAGGCAGCGAGTTCTGTTTTAGCCTTTCTCTAAACTCTCCTGCAGAAACACAATCAATTAATCAACTGCCTGGCGATTTTAAGATACCAGAAATACAGGTTATGATTGCCGGTTGCTCAAAAGCCCTGCAACAATATTTAGAAATTATTGAAGAGAATTATCCCATCATTTTTAATCATCTGAGCTACAACTCAGCAAAAGAACTCGATCAAATTACAAAAGAAGCATCTCAGATTATTATTTATAGTTACACTGAAAATAACGAGCATTACGATCTCTTTATCAAGCATTTTGGTAATAAACAATATCGGGAGATACCCAAAATCGTGTTATGTACTCCGAGGGAATCTCACAAGCAAAGTGACAAGTTTGATGACTTCTTTAGTCATCAGATACTTAAGCCATTTAAGCTTAAATTGATACTTAATACGTTAGTTAGTTTATACCAGGGGGTTGAAGATTCTCTTGAACAGAAAAATAGCGAGTTTTCAAATTCATTTTCACAAAACTACCCGTTAAAGATACTACTAGCGGAAGATAATAAAGTTAATCAGAAGATACTGATTAATACTATCAAAAAGCTCGGCTATAAACCTGACATGGTATCCGACGGGAAGCAGGCTATTCATCAACTCGAAAATAAAGATTACAATTTACTAATTACAGATAATCATATGCCTGAGCTTTCAGGACTAAAAGCTGCTGAAATCATTCGGCAGAC
>JADGFG010000153.1:9782-10964 GCA_016743995.1 Kangiellaceae bacterium
ACCACCATCAAAGCTTACTATTGTTTTGCTTTCAGCAGATGTTATGGAAGATTTTTCTGACTGGATGGACAGGTCAATCATTCAGAGTTCTCTGAGCAAACCGCTTTCAATATCCAACCTGAAGAACTGTTTGAAAAAATGGAGTGAGTTCCATAATACGTAAGAGTCAGGTAATGTATTGAATTTATCAAACAGAATGTTAAATAATTATTATAATCGACCAGACTGGCATCGCTCAATTAATGCAAATAACGAAGGATCATTAGGACTGATTTCTATCATTTGCTGGTACATTTGTACAGCAATAGCCGCATCTCCTTCTTTATATTTATTCCATGCTCTGATCATACCCTGTTGATTAGCTGTTTTTTCTTTCTGTAAACTAATCGGGTCATTGTTGTAAACCTCATACAATGTGACGGGCTGAGATTTTCCACGAATAGTACAAGTAGCAATATATCTGATCTTATATTTATTCAGGTCTTCTAATTGTTTTTTTGTTTCGTCAGTAATTAAAATTTCTGTACAAAATGACTTGGTTAACGATTCTACTCTTGCTGCGGCATTCACCGCATCAGATACAACGGTAGCATCCATTCTTGATGCCGTTCCTACAGTCCCTAACATCATTTTTCCTGAATGAAGTCCAAGACCAACTTTTATGACCGGTAGATTTTTTTTCTTTAATTTTACATTATAAAGCTCCAGCGCCCTTAACATTTCATTAGCCGCAGTTAAGGCTTCATCTGCACCATTAGGAAATAGCGCCATAATGCCATCTCCGAGATATTTATCAATAATGCCCCCTCGTTTATTAATAACCGGCGCTATTTTACTTAAATATCGATTGATAAATTTAAAGTTCGCTTCTGGTGACATTGATTCAGATAACGTCGTAAACTCTCTAATATCACAGAATAAAACGGTCATTTCTCTTTCGCTACAATCACCTAATGATATCTTACGAACGCCAGCAGAACTCAATTGCTTTAAAAGTTGATGTGGTACAAAGCGACTATAAGATTTGTTTAATTGAATAAGTTCTCCACGACTTTTCTGGATTCGTATCAACATCATATTAAACTGGTTGGCAAGAAAACCAAATCGTCCAAATCCTTTAGGTGATAATTTAAAATTGAAATCATTTTTGATTAATCGGGAAATGGCCTGGGTCAACGGCTC
>JADGFG010000322.1 GCA_016743995.1 Kangiellaceae bacterium
TTCTATAGGAAACGCAAACTGTAAACTACCATTCATATTATTGGAATAAGCAAACTGCACCCCAACCCCGGCGTTAAATAAAGTCGATTTTGAATCAGAAACATCTTCAAAAAGACTGCGTGAACGACCATAAGCGCCATCAATAAAAATAAAAGGACTAAACACTTTGTTAAATGAAGTGTCGCCCATTTCAAAATCGATAAAGTCAGGGCTGTTTACAAACCAGTCTATCCCTACATAAAAAGCGTCATCGGCAGAAAACTTACTCGCTTCAAAGCCTCTCGCTCTAAAGGGTCCACCCAGAGAAAACTGATTAATCGAAGAAAGTGCAGTATCAGACACCTGTATTGAAGAACGAATCACGGAACGTGTTTCAATGCTGGTAAAAGGTATCTGCCAGAACGATAGAAGATAATAATCTGCAATAAAAAGCGAGTAATCATCTTTTTGTCCAATATCAGCGCCTTTTATAAATTTCCCCTTAGTCAGACGCGCACTTCCCTGATGCAGCATTCTGGTACTTTCCTGCAGAATATCATAATTGAATACCAGACTGGTGTTACGTACTTCATCATCGAGTACGCCGCCTCCATGGTCAGGTAGTGACATTAACCGTATGAGCGACTCAATATTTTCAACCATCAGATCAAACGAATAATTTTCTTTACGACTACGTGTCATCTGATAAGAAAAACTAATATCAGAAATATTCGTCTCCCCTTCAATATTGAGTGTATCAATCGATTCAGAGTTCCCACGACCCACCACAAAATCATTATTAGCAATGCCGGCTGAAAGTCTCAGCCTGGGACTAAAAAAGTTAGTTGAATAACGTAACTGGCCATAAGTTGTATTGTCAGGATTGGCAGAATATAAAACCCCCAGTTGCAGTTGGTCAGCTATCCCTGTCGGGTTATTCCAGATAAACTCACCATATAGTCGATTTTGTCCAACCTCTTTTGTACCATGATTATCCAGTCGTATGTTGGCGTTGTACCATTCATCGGACTTAACGTTAATGTTTAGCCGGGTATCTCCTACTTGAGAGCCCGCTTCAAAAAAACCCTGAGCACTTAAACCTGGAAAATCATTCAGCAGATAAAGTCTTTCTTCTACAGCGCTACTCGTCACCGGATTAGTCAACATATCGTCAAATACAGAACTAATCCTTTCATCACTATAGTTTTCTGCACCATTCACTTTGGTTTCACCCAAGACACCCAATAACAGGGTCAGCGTGACAACACCATCACGCACCTGTTGCTCAGGAATATAGGCTTTAGCCAGGATAAAACCTCTTTCTCGATAGTAAGTCGTAATTTTATCCGCAACCGTCTCAATCATGCCAAGTGTAATGCCCCGTTTCTGCATTTGATCCCGTACCAGCCAGACCAGGCGTTGTACTTCCAACGGTCCCACATGACGTTGCTTAACATCCTTTTCAATATTAGCCAGCAAAGTTGACAGCTCTCCAAGTTCATCAAGGGTGTAGCCAGATTTCAGTAACTTGCCCTCATCCATCATATCAAAGCGAATTGACTCAACGAGTTTAGAAATTGCTCCTCGGGTAATACCCAGCTCAGGATATTCAACAATTCCCTGTAATCTGAACTCAGTAATTGATAAACGAGGCCCCGCTTCTGGATCCGGGTCTCGATCCCTCACTGCTGGAATATCCAGATCCTTTAACATGGTTTCTCGCTTCATTTCAGGCGCCTGGATAATACCAGGTAAATCAACTGGCGCAGCATTTAGCATTTGCCCGGGCTGAAAACTACTGAATAACACCACTAACAAGCCCGGTAAAAAGGTCTTGCGCGCTTTTTTAAATTTCAATAAATACATAGAATCTCTTACTAATATGACAATTATTTAATTTTGTTTTATCGTGTGACTCTCAATCTGTGTGTTTACACAATCTGAATGTTTACGGGTTTCGAAAAACCCGTTAACCAGGACGTCAATAAAAATGACGATAGAGAAATATCAATCGATCCCTGAAATTAATACCCCGCCGCTGCGGTTTCATCTTCCAGCTCATCTTCATACAACTGATCGCGAGGCATTCTGACAGCCAGCTCATCATGGCTGTAGTTTCGTAAATCAGTAAAGATGGCCGGGTCAACTTCAACCAGCGACCCCAGTTCAACCAGTTGCCCACTGGCAATGGTTGAAATACTATCAAACGAACTGAACTTGAACAATGAACCGGTATCATCCACATCAGGTCTTGGCTCAGCAAACTGTGGATTCAAACTGGCTCTCATGGTGATGACTGCTGACTCTTTAACACGCAACACTATCGGACGAGACAATATACCGAAAGTCCCGGTAAAACTTAAATCAATAAAAGTTGCGTTACGAGCGACTACATCGGCATTCTCAAACCCGGGCGTGTCACCCACACCAAGAAAAC
>JADGFG010000154.1 GCA_016743995.1 Kangiellaceae bacterium
ACAGCTGACCGGCAAGGCAATGGTCGATCTGGTATTTTTCCTCTCCCACTATAGTCAGGCTAGAGTCAGATAACAGGTCATAAACCTCAGTAATCGCCCCTGAAGTTGAGTTTTCAATGGGAATAATGCCGTAATCGACCCGGTTTTGTTCGATGCTTTTAAAAATCTTTTCGAAGCTGGAGCAAGCAAGAAAGGCGTTGTTATTACCCCTGAAATATTTGCAGGCGGCAAGGTAGGAATAGGCACCTTTTCCACCGAGTACTGCAATATTAAGGTGATCTTTGCGTTCTTCCTGAGAGTTACAATGGGATTGTAAATACTCCTTCTGAGTCATTAATGAATCTTCGATAATACTTTGAAACAGGCTGGTTACATAGTATGAGTCAAGACCGGCGGCGCTACCTTTATCGATAAGGGCTTCCAGTAATATGACTTCTCGCTGTTGGTCTCGCACTGGTTTCTGGCTACTGGCTTTATTTATCGCTACATCGCGGCTTAATTTTCTGCGCTGAGCGAGTAACGACAAGATGTTATCATCTACTTCGGTAATCTGGACTCTGATTTCGGCAAGTGTCGATGTTTCTTCCGGGGAGCCGGAGTTGCCTGGTTCAAGTATAGAGTCTGTCATTGTCTGTCCTGGATTCGCCTGGTCGGTTCAACTTCTGATAGTTAAAAAATTCCTGTCACGGAGATTTTCAGGTTTCACTGACAAATTGTGAGTCAATAAAGAGGTTTCCGGTGAACAGCGTAGTTGTCTATTAATATCTTGTAATTAAAATAAAAAAGATAGAACAACACTAAAAAATAGTGTGTCAGTACTTACCTGAAACCATAACTATACTAAGGGGGTTGGTCAAATTCCGTTTAGTTATGGAGTGTTTTAAAGAATGTAATTTAAAGTTACGTTAGTCATGTGGCTTCATGTCCGGTTAAGGTCTATTTTTATTCGTGATCTGCATTGATGAAGTATACAGGTTCAATAATCAGGTTGAATATACCCAAACTCCCCGCATTTCTAAGGAATTGGAGTATATATTATTAACCATTTAGCCTGAGACTGGGTATAATGCTGCGTTCGAACAGTATATTTTAAATTTGGGGAAAGTAGTTTGAGCGGTTTAGGCCTTCAAAATCAACGAATTCTATCAGGAATGCGGCCAACGGGGCGTCTACACCTTGGGCACTATCATGGCGTTTTGAAAAACTGGGTAAAATTGCAACATGAACGAGAATGTTTCTTTTTTGTTGCTGACTGGCACGTACTGACAACGCATTACGATACCCCGGAAATCATTGAAAATTCGGTCTGGGATATGGTGATAGACTGGTTGGCTGCAGGAATAAATCCTGGTTCTGCTACTCTATTTATTCAATCGAAAGTGCCAGAACATGCTGAGCTTAATTTATTGCTTTCAATGATGACTCCACTGAGCTGGCTGGAACGTGCCCCCAGTTACAAAGAACAACAGGAAAAACTGAAAGATAAAGACTTAAGTAACTTCGGTTTTCTGGGTTATCCATTATTACAAACTGCTGACATTCTGATATACAGAGCTGGAGCGGTTCCGGTTGGAGCAGACCAGGTTCCACATGTTGAAATGTCTCGTGAAATTGCACGTCGGTTTAATCATGTTTATGGGCGAGAATCCGGTTTTGAAGAAAAGGCTGAAGCTGCGGTTAAAAAGCTTGGCAAAAAGAATGCGAGATTGTATACAAATTTAAGACGTGATTTTGTTCAGGAAGGCAATGAAGAATCCAGAGAAAAAGCAAAAGCGCTTGTTGAAGGCCATGCTTCAATTACCATTGGCGACAAAGAGCGGTTGATTGGGTATCTGGAAGGCGGCGGAAAAATTATATTACCAGAGCCTCAGGCTTTGTTAACGCCCGTTTCAAAAATGCCGGGGCTGGATGGTCAGAAAATGTCTAAGTCCTATGGTAATACTATTGGAATGCGAGAAGCGCCAGAGGACGTTGAGACAAAAATCAAGCGAATGCAAACTGATCCTGCGAGAGTCAGGTTAACCGATCCGGGTAACCCTGATAATTGTCCTGTCTGGCAGTTACATGAAGTTTATTCTTCGGATGACGTCAAAAGCTGGGTTAGAGAGGGCTGTACAACTGCAGGGATTGGTTGTCTGGATTGTAAGAAACCAGTGATAGATTGTGTACTTAAAGAAACGGGTGAATTCAGGGAAAGAGCAAAAGAGTTTGAAGAAAACCCGGAAACAGTCAGAGCTATAATTGCTGAAGGAACAGAAAAAGCTCGAGAAATTGCACAGGAAACAATGGAAGAAGTGCGCCAGGTGATGGGATTATCTTATCGATAATTAATATTTTACACTGAGGTACTTTCGATGTTGATGTATTTGCAGGTGGTCGAACGATTTATTTGATTAATAGTTAGAGAGCAATGAGCGAAATTCAAGAGCAACCAGAAAACCAGAAATCATCACTGTTGCCAGAGCAGAAAATAGACGATTCTGAACAAAAAGGGCTTTTATTTGGAGAGCAAGCTCAGCAGCAGGAAGAAATGCATTTTGCTGTTATTGCCGGTGAACCGGTTAATGATGTTCCGAAAGATTTGTATATTCCACCTGACGCGCTCGAAGTTTTTCTTGAAGCATTTGAAGGACCCCTGGATCTTTTGCTCTATCTGATTAAGCGGCAGAATGTTGATATTTTAAATATTCCAATTGCTAATATTACCGAGCAATATATGGAATATGTAGAAGTGATGAAGTCGATCAATCTTGAACTGGCGGCAGAATACCTGGTGATGGCTGCTGTATTATGTGAAATAAAAAGTAGAGTTTTATTACCTCGCCCTGAACTTGAGGAAAGTGATGATGATCCCCGCGCTGACCTTATCCGCAGACTTCAAGAGTATGAAAGGTTTAAGAAAGCGGCTCAGGATATTGATGAAATTCCTCGCATGGGCCGAGATACACAGCAGGTCAGTGTTGAAATTCCGGAACTTGAGATAAATAAACCATTACCACAAATTGAAATGAAAGATCTTTTGATGGCACTCAAAGATGTTCTGCAACGAGCAGAAATGTTTACCCATCATCATATTCAAAAAGAAACCCTTTCAATTCGTGAAAAAATGACAAACGTACTAGCTATTTTATCGGCTGAGACTTTTACCAGCTTTGTTTCTCTTTTTAATCATGAAGAGGGACGTATGGGCGTTGTTGTTACATTCCTGGCGGTAATGGAATTAACAAAAGAATCACTGATTGAGTTGGTCCAGAGTGAGCCTTTTGCGCCGGTTCATGTGAGAGCAAAAATACAATAAAGTTTTTTATAATGGTCAGTATTAACGGTTTTGATGATAGATAAAGAATGATGGTAGATAAAGAATCAGGCGTATGAGTATAGAAATTTCTCGATTAAAAAATATATTAGAAGCTGCTCTGATGGTTGTAAATAAAACCATGAGTGTCGATCAGATGTTAAAGTTATTTGATGAAGATAAGCCTACAACGATAGCTGAAATAAAAGAGGCAATCCTGAGTTTGCAACAAGACTGTGAAAGCAGAGGAGTTGAATTAAAAGAAACTGCCAGTGGTTACCGATATCAGGCCAGACAAGAATATTCTGAGTGGTTAAGCCGATTATGGGAAGAGAAACCGGCCAGATATTCAAGAGCTTACCTTGAAACTTTGGCGTTAATTGCTTATCGCCAGCCTGTAACCCGTGCCGAAATAGAAGATGTCAGAGGGGTTGCAGTTAGCAGCAGTATTATTAAAACGATGCTAGAAAGGGAATGGATTAGAGTGGTCGGGCATAGAGATGTACCAGGTAGACCTTCACTTTATGCGACAACGAAACAGTTTTTAGATTATTTTAATATGACAAGTCTGGAAGAGCTGCCTACACTTGCGGAAATTAAAGATCTGGACGATCTTAATCCTGAGCTTGATTTATCCGATTCGATAAACGAAGAGGGTGAGTCTGTTTCTGTTGAATTAGATAGCTCGGAGATAAATGAGTCTGATTTGAAACTTTCTGAGTTAAATGATAATGAACCTGATGAAAATGAATTTGCCAATGATGCTGCGGTTATGGCGTCAGAGGAAGAGTCGACTGCAAATGATGTTAACGTAGAATTAGAGACAGATATTGATGAAAAATTAGTGAGTGAGAGCGAGTTTGTTGCGGAAGTCAGTGTTGATGAGAATGGCGTAGATGAGAATATTGTTGAACAATCAGTCGTTGAAGCACTAACTGTTGAAGAATTAGATAAACCGATTGATTAGTGGATCGATAATTATGTCAGATGAAAAACTACAAAAAATAATTGCCCATGCCGGGTTAGCGTCTCGTAGAGAAGCTGAAAAATGGATTCAGCAGGGAATCGTCAGTGTCAATGGTACGATTGCTGAATTAGGTGACAGGGCAAAACCTCATGATAAAATCAGAGTGAATGGAAAAATAATTCAGACGATTGGAAAGGAAGAATTTTCTCGTCGAATGCTTGCTTATCATAAGCCCGAGGGGGAAATCTGTTCACGTAAGGACCCGGAAGGTAGAGCAACCGTATTTGATAATTTGCCCGTCATAAAAAATAGCCGTTGGATTAATGTTGGCCGCCTGGATATTAACACCAGTGGTTTAATGTTTTTTACCAATGATGGAGAACTGGCCAACCGGTTAATGCATCCATCGCATCAGGTTTTGAGAAAGTATTCCGTACGCATCAGAGGCCAGGTGACTGAGGATATGTTAAAACAAATGATTCAGGGAGTGGAGCTGGAGGATGGCATTGCAGTCTTTGAGTCTGTGAGCAAAGGTGGCGGTGAGGCCAGTAATCAGTGGTATAATGTGACACTGCGAGAAGGAAAAAATAGAGAAGTGAGACGTGTCTGGGAATATTTTGAACTTCAGGTTTCGCGTTTGCATCGAATTCAATATGGTGATTATGAGCTAGCCCGTTCTCTTAAAAGAGGACGCTGGATCGAGTTAACCCCCAAAGAACTGAGTGTCTTTGAAGAGATGGTTGATTTGAAGAAGTCAGCACCTCAGAAGAGTCAGGCTGAATCACATAAAAAGCGTCAGAAAACAAAACGGCTTAAAGCTAGAAAAATTTATCGAAGATGAGAAAAATCATTATATTACTCTGCCTGTTGCTGACAGCATGTGGAGATTTTCCAGAGTATGGTCACGAACAGACTGAAAACTACTGTAATTTAAGCTTCCCTTTTGCTGGTGGTATTATAGGCCGTAAGTATGTAGGATATTTGAATATCATGTCTTCATTACAGTTTATGGATGCCAATCCGGAGGTATTCATTTTTATTAGCGGCCCCTCTCATCTAAAGCTGGAAATCGGAAGCGTGCAAAAAATTGAAATTGCTGATGAAGTCTACTCTCCTGTTTTTAAGAAGAATTATCTTCAACCGGATATGCAATATTTTGGACCTGCTTTTATCTTTGATAAAAAGCAGTCTGAGCAGATATATAAGGCACTACAGGAAGGTTATGATATGACCATTATTGGTCGTCTGGAAATAGACTCTCAGTACGAAACTGATATTTATAATTTCTTTTTCGAAGATGCGGATGAGCCCTTTCGAGCTTGTATTAATCAGTTGCTTGATGAAGATGATTTAAAATCGTTGTCAGAATAAATTGTTTTTTATATTTAAACGCCCTGAAATTAGCATTTCCAGGGCGTTTGGATATATTATCTGTTTTTGCGGCATTTTTTATTTTGTATCAGGGGGCGATGATAGCAATGGCTCCTTTATCAACGCCTTCAAAAGCTTTAATTTTAATTGTGGCATCAGGTTGTTCAACTTTGATTTGCTCACGAAGATAACTCGCCAGATAGCTGGCAATAAGTTCAACTGTTGTATCGTTATTGATTAAATAACACTTTGTTTCTGGAATGGTTAAGCGAAATATTCCCTGGTTGGCGTGATACTGAAAAACCAGGCAGGGTGTACCATTAATACTGGATTGTTCGATTAAATCTTCATTCGTCGCAAGGTAAATATCTTCCCAGAGCTCAGCGATATGTTGGCTCCATTTGTTTGAAAATATCTCATTGACCCAGACCTCAATTCTGGAACGATGTCCATGTGCAATACGCTGACAGTCACCAAAATGCTTTTTTAGTCCATGACTATAATGATAATAAGGTTGATTCATTTTTTCTGCTCTTAATTGCAACTCGATTCGAGTGACATTAGCAGGAAGAACTTTGAGTATTTCTGAGTGCAAAGTATTTACAATGGTTTCATTATTAACTTCGTAACCGTCAATCAGATGAACCGCCTGGGCAGGACTGATATGCTGATAAAAAGCATTGTCTTGTGTCTGTAGTTCAATTTCCAGATGCTGAGGTGTTTCTTTAATGGTGGTTCCTGGCATTTGACGAGCAACCAGAAACTTGTGATCAACCAGGCTATCAACGCAGGATTTTATTCGCTTTTTAACAAAAGAAAAATCAAAAAGCATGCCTTCTTCGTTTAGTTCACCGAATAATTCGACATCGAGAATGAGACTTTCACCAACGATTCCTCGCTGGGAATGGAAATAAGCAAAGTCAATAACGGTCAGGTTGTTTACAAATAGTGCCTGCATGAGCCTTGAGGATAAAAAAGCTAAAATCTAAGTGCAATTTTATCATATTAATCTGTTAAAATGTCGTTATTCCGACAACAAGGTTGATTTATACCCCAACACCTTGAAGATGTACTAGCTATTTAAGCTGTTGGGGATATGTTAATAGCTAACCTGGGTGAGAAGACAATAATGAGTAAACAATATCAAATATATGGAATGGGCAATGCGTTGGTCGATTATGAAATAGAAACCACTGCACAGGAACTTCAGTCATTAGGCATCGATAAAGGAGTGATGACATTAATTGAAGAAGAAACGCAGGAAAAATTATTTCATGCATTCCATGGTAAACATCATTCCAGAGCTTGCGGTGGCTCAGCAGCGAATACCATTATTGGGGCTCAGTCTTTGGGGAGTGCCTGTTTTTATTCGTGCAAGGTTGCCGAGGACGACAGTGGCCATTTTTATCGAGATGACCTGACAAGGCATGGAGTTGGTAGCAATTTATCCTATGAGTCGCTGGAGCCGGGTAAGACAGGAAAATGCCTGGTCATGGTTTCCGAGGATGCTGATCGTACGATGAATACATTTCTTGGTATTACAGGTGATATTGATTATTCTCAGATTAATGAAGAAGCTTTGCTTAATTCTGAATACCTGTATATTGAAGGTTATCTTGCCAGCTCTCCTATAGCACTTGGTGCGGCAGTTGAAGCCATGGCGTTTGCCAGGGAAAATGGGATCAAAACGGCATTTTCTCTGTCAGATCCCAATATGGTTCGATTTTGTCGAGAAGGGCTAAACCGTATTATTGGAGATGGTGTAGACCTCTTGTTTTGTAATCTTGAGGAAGCATTGATGTATGCTGAAAGTGACAACATTGAAGACGCGGCTGACAAACTGTCACAATTAACTAATCGTCTCGTTATTACGTTGGGTAAAGAAGGTGCTTTAATTATCAGTCAGGGAAAACGGCTGAATATTAAAGGAAATCAAGTTAAGGCTGTTGATACTAATGGTGCAGGTGATTTGTTTGCTGGTAGCTTTCTATTTGCTTTGTGTGCAGGCTATTCTGTAGAAGTTTCAGGCCAGTTGGCCAGTTACGCTTCTGCTCAACTTGTCACTCAATATGGTCCAAGGTTATCAGATAGTATATTGAAGAAAGTAAAAAAATATCTGACTGAGTTGAGCTAATTCGTAAAAATAATTAAAATTTACTGAGATAACTGGATAACGCTGAGGATAATACGATGTTGAAAACTCTCTGGATTATGAGGCACGGTCTGGCAGTGAGTGAATTTGATACTGATTTTAATCGGGCATTGTCGAGTGTTGGTCAACAACAGGCAAATAATGTCGCTAATCAGTTAAAAACTGAGGGCTGTAATGAGCCGATTGAAATGTTGGTTAGTCCTTTCAGGCGTACTCAGGAAACCGCACAAATTGTTCATCGAGAGCTAGGACTTGATAAACCTTTTGTCACTGAGGAATTACTGGTTCATTTTGGGGATCACAAAATGTTAGCTGACTACCTGTTAGCAACAGATAAACCCAGATTGATAATAATCAGCCATATGCCGATTGTTGCAAAATTATGTCAGTATTTATCACCAGGCTGTAACATCAGTGGTTTTCAAACGGCGCAGGCAGTCAGATTAAGTTTCGAAAGTGATGAGTCAGCAGCAATTGTTAGTAAAATCGTTTTGCCTGATACTTGATGACGTGCCAGGTCGTTTTATTGTACCTGGCTAACATTAGATTTTAAATATAACTAAATATACTAGAATAAGGTCATTTTTAATGAGTGGTCGTAAAATAACCAGCTTACGGTTTTACTGGATTTCGTTGATGACAGGAGTTATCACTTTCTGGTACAGCCTTAAAGTTATTGTTGGTTCAATTTTTGTCAGAAAGATACGTCCTCTGGTGGACCAGGCGATGTACATCTGGGCATCAAAGTTACTGAATTTGATTCAGGTTCGGGTTGTCGTTACTGGTAGAGAGCATATGCCTGCCAATAACCAACGTCCCGTTCTGATAATGTGTAATCATACCAGTCTTTATGACATTCCTGTCAGTGCAGTTGCGTTAAACACCAGTTTACGAATGTTGGCAAAAAAAGAGTTGTTTAAAATTCCGATATTTTCTTCGGCGTTACGCCGAGGTGAATTTTTGTCGATTGATCGTAATAATAGAGAGCAATCAATTAAAGATTTAAAGAATGCTAAAACTAAAATGTTAGATGGGATCATTCTATGGGTTGCCCCCGAAGGTACTCGTTCCAAAAATGGCAGGCTGGGGCAGTTTAAACGGGGTGGCTTTCATATCGCTTTAGATGCAGGTGCATTGATAATTCCATTGGTAATTAAAAATATTGATAAAGTTCAAAGTGGTGATAATCTGACATTAACCATTGATCAGGATGTAAATGTTGAAATTTGTGAGCCTGTTGATACTGCAAATTATTCCTATGAGCAGCGAAAAAAACTGGTTCAGGATGTCAGAAATCGTATGCTAACGGCGCTCGGCCAGTAGCTTTGATATAAACAAATGATGTTTAATTATTTGCAGGTATAAGATGAGTTTTATTGAAAAACAGATTTTAGATGAGGCTCTTGAGGAGCTAATTTCAATTCAGGATTTTATTCGCTGGATATATACACGGTTTGTTGATGCTGAATTATTTTATGGTCATGGTACCGATAACCCATGGGATGAAGCGGTTTCATTAGTGTTTCAGACTATAAACTTACCTTCTGATACACCTGATTTAATACTTAACTCTCGCCTTATCCGCAGTGAGAAACAAATGCTGCTAAATAGAGTTGAACAACGTATTAATAATAAAACGCCTTTACCGTATTTAACGAATAAAGCACAATTTTGCGGTAGTGAATATTATGTTGATGAGCGGGTTTTAATTCCGCGCTCTCCGATTGGTGAGTTGATAGAAAAGCAATTTGCTCCATGGGTTAAATTTGAGAATGTCCATAATGTTCTCGACCTTTGCACTGGAAGTGGTTGTATAGCGATTGCCTGTGGGCAATATTTTCCTGATGCAGTCGTTGATGGGGGAGATATTTCTGCTGAATGTATTGAAGTTGCTGAAATAAATCGCTCAAGATTAGCGCAGGATAATGTTGCATTTTATCAATCAGATTTATTTAAGAATATACCGCAAAAAAAGTACGATATTATTGTTTCAAATCCACCTTATGTTGATGAAGAAGATTACCAGGAGATTCCAGCTGAATTTCGATTGGAGCCTGAGTTAGGATTAATTTCTGGTATTGACGGTCTGGATATTACGCGAGAAATTTTAACTGGTGCTTGCAAATATTTAAACAATGGTGGAATTCTGGTGGTAGAAGTTGGTAATAGTGCTTACGCACTCGAAGAGGCTTTTCCAGACATTGAATTTACCTGGCTGGAGTTTGAACGGGGTGGGCTCGGGGTGTTTGTATTAACCAGAGAGCAATTACAAAAATTAAAATAATGCTCTATTTATATATCCAGACTCCCTGAAACCTGAATTTGCAGGGGGCTGGGTATATAGTTTTTGGGGATATGGTTTCCGGGTATATAGTTTCTGGGGATACGGTTTTTAGGAATACGGTTTTTAGGAATACGGTTTTTAGGAATACAGTTTTTAGGGATACGGTTAAAATGCCGAAAAAATTCAGGACGTTTTTTATGCGATATGTTCTCGGTCTGTTTATTCCTGCACTATTACAATGCTTGTTAATTTATTTTATTATTGAGGTTAATACAGGAAATGGCTCCTGGCTTGGCCTGGGCGCTTTCCTGATAGGAATATTTGCTGTTCCGGCGACAATGATCGTTAACTGGGTATATATTCGAAATACTCAATCAACTTTTCAGGTTAAAACTATAGTTCGGTGTCTTTCAATTGCCGCAATAACCCCCGTTATTATTTTATTTTTATTTTTAATGAGTTAATTTTTCTTTAATTATATTGATTTGCTCTTCAATCTTTTGCGTAATATCCGGGGCGTTCTCTGATGGTTCGTGTTTGTTCTGATAAACCCGCTGTTTGTTTAGTTTTAATATGTTTTCCAGTGAGGGTTCTATTTTCTCAAGCAATTCACTTGAGTAACCATTTCTTACTGTATTATGTTTAAGTTGTTTTTGCTTATTCAATAAATGGTAAGCCTTCTTCATTTCGTCATGGGCATCTTGAAGCTCTGCAGTTTTATGAGCAACCTGAGTTTCTAACTGCTGCTGGTGTTCCCTCAGCCCCTTTTTTAATTCAAATGATTCTATTGCTCTGTTAACTGTCCATAAGAATTCCTGGCG
>JADGFG010000155.1 GCA_016743995.1 Kangiellaceae bacterium
CCCTGTAAAAAAAATCGTGGCTGTTGAAATATTTAATTCATGAAAGCAGCCTAAAGAAACCAAAAATAGAAAACTGTATTAACTTTTAGAGATATTGTAATGATGAGTAAAAAGCAGTCAACAGCGGTCAACAGTGGTCGCAAACAGTGAGTACGTTTCTTGTGTTTTGTGTTAATATCTAACGATAAAAAACAGATTCTGGTAAGCTAAATCTTTTACCAAAACTGATGTAACTTGTTGAATATATGGAATAATAAAAGGAACAACAATATGTCTCGCGCCACCATCTCTACAGCCAATATGACCTTCAGACCTGAGAATAGCAAAGATACAAGCGCTTCTGGCGATCCCTGCCATGTGCTTGTTCTGGCTGATTTTAGCGGTCGTAGTCAACGGGGACTAAATAATACCGACTCAATCAGACAGAGAAAAATAATTGAAGTTGACCGAGATAACTTTGATGAAGTGCTCGCTCAGCTCAATGTTCAGTGTAACCTGCCATTAACTGATGAGGCTTTGTGTTTTAAAGAGCTGGATGACATGCATCCTGATTTTATTTATGAGCGAGTCCCCTTATTTGAAAAGCTGCGCGCACTAAAAAGAAAACTGAAGTCACCTTCAACCTTTGCCGCAGCAGCGGAAGAGATTTATCAATGGCACCAGGAAACAGAAACGACAGCCAGCACACAGGCAACGCCGACAGCAACAGATAATTCATCAAATTTATCAAATTCATCAAACTCAGCAACAAAATCCTCGCCAGATATGACTGATGAAATTGAAAAACTGGTTAGCGGCGGCTCGCTTCTCGATAATATTTTATCGGACTCATCAGATAGCTCTGCTTCCAGCGGCGGATTTGATGTTCAGGCACTGGTTAAAGACATTATTGCGCCCTATGTCAGTCCTTCACCAGATCCCAGAGAAAAAGAACTATTACAAACGGTTGATGATGCCAGTAGTAATCTGATGCGGAAAATCATGCATCACCCTCATTTTCAAGACCTGGAGTCAAGCTGGCGAAGTCTGTATTTTCTGGTGCGGCGAACCGAAACCAGTCACCAGCTGAAAATTTTTATTGTCGACATCAGCCAACAAGAGTTGATTGACGATGCACTCTCTGTCGACGCTTTATCAGGTGATAATCAGGCTAAGGGTAAAATAGAACAAAGCAATCTTTATAAATTATTAGTTTCTGGAAGAGCTTCCACTGGCGCAACCCCATTTAGCCTGTTAATGCATGACGCTTCATTTGGTCACAGTGCTAACGATATTAAAGGTTTTGCTCATCTGGGAGCTATTGGCGCAGCTTGCGGCGCAATTACCGTAACTGGTGGTACTGAACAGCTGGCTGGCTGCCAGAGCCTTAACCAGACTCCTGATAAAGATGACTGGGACTTCGCGCTTAATGATGAAATCGCTGATACCTGGCAAAAGCTGAGAACGCAACCTCAGGCCTCAGCAATGATACTGACTGCCCCTCGGTATCTGTGCCGAATGCCCTATGGTCAGAAAACCGATCCGGCCGAGTGTTTCAACTATGAAGAGCTGCCTGCCGATGCCCCAGCAGAGTTTCACCTCTGGGGGAGCGGTGCCTGGTTAGTCACGCAATTATGTGCTCAGAACTACAGTGTGACAGGAGATTATCTCGCCATGCAGGTACAGGAAATAGACAGGTTACCTCTGCATATTTCGACGGTTGATGGAGAATCAAAAGTGACGCCCTGTGCCGAAGTTGACATGCTGGACGCTGCGGCTTCTGAACTTCAGGCAACAGGTTTAACCGTTATTCGCTCCATATTAAATAAAGACAGTGTGGTTATTCCAGAGCTTCTGTCTATCGAAAGCTGATTATCATTAAAAGCATCAGACAAACTGCCTGATGCTGTCTTTCACCTGAGAGACATAGCTGCCACCAAACAGGTTAGCGTGATTAAGCAAATGATACAGGTTATAAAGCGGTACTCGCTCTCTCCAGTCTTTTTCGAGTTCACCATGATACTCATAAGCCTGATAGAACGCTGTGTCAAACCCACCAAACAGCCAGGTCATTGCCAGTTCAGCCTCTGCCCAGCCGTAATAACAGGCCGGATCAACCAGCCTGGCCCCTTTATCAGTCGCCATGACATTACCCGACCAGAGGTCACCATGAATTAACACCGCTGGCATTGGCGGGATCCAACGACTTAATCGCGACGCAAGCTGTTTAATGCTATCAGTCACCGTGACAGAAATATGTCCTTTGTCGTAAGCCATTTTTGCCTGACAATTCAAGCGATTTTTGGCAAAAAACTGGTAACCATTTTCCATCATTGTATTAACCTGTGGAGTAAGACCACAGTAATTATTTTTATTAAATCCAAACTGCTTAAAACTCTGCTGATGCAACTTTGCCAGAGATTCTCCCAGCTCTCTCCAGTCATTTTTTCCAGGCGAAACAGGTTGCAAATATTCCAGCAAAAGTGCTTTCTCAGAGCAGGCAATAACTGTCGGTGTTAGCGAATCAACCTGCTGGTGAATAGCCTGTAACCCACCTGCCTCAGCAGTAAAAAAATCGTTCGCACACTCCTGGTTATATTTGATAAAAAGCGATTTACCATCAGATAACGTTAACCTTGCTGCCTGATTGATACATCCCCCGGCAACAGGTATCATTTCTGAAACCGTCGATTGTGTGATCTGCTCTAACCACTGACTGATGCTTTCTGGTAAACCTGATTGCATTATTTTGCTCTCTGTTTACGAGCTTTTTTAAAGGTAAAAAAAGCCGCCAGCAAAAAAATACCTCCCATTCCCAACACAATGATCGGCCCCAGCCAGTTCAGCCAACCATCATCAATCATAGCGTCGTCTTTATCCTGCGGATGATATAACACCATAACAATATCTCCCGTTTGCCAGCCTGGATGGCTGCTACCCACACTATGTTTAAATTCAACGGTTTGATTATCTACCGGGTAAGTGTATTGAACTATCGGATAATAAACTGTTGAACCGTCAGAATAAGACGATTCCATTGAAACAACTTTTCCTGAAGTAGATTCAGCAATTGATAAAAACTCATACCTGGTTTTAGTCCAGTAACCGCCCCCTAAAATCAGTCCACCGGCCAATGTAAAAGTAACGGCTACTAACCATCCGGGAAGCTTCAAATGTTTATCCTGAGTAGATTGGTCTGAAATCATTGATTGGGAAGGAATATAATTTTTGGCTGCCTTTGCTCTCGCCGGTTGTTCAGGAGGCAAACCATTAACACTCAGCATTTTTTCCGATGTTTCTGTTTCACCAAATTTGTCACCGGCTGATTTATTGGTTTTACTCTCTTTTATTTTAGCCTTAAATTCATCTAATGTGTGAATACCCTGTGCATTCAGTTTACTTTTAAATTTAATCGCCATGTGACCCAGTTTACCCAGCAACGCCAATCCGACAATCAGCGTAATCCAGTTAAAACTAAAATTGACAACACCAATGGTAAACGCAATTCCGCCCATAAGCGTAAAAATACCACCCAGTATAAAACGCATATTAGTTCTGATTCGTGCATTATGCGGATTACTTTCCAGATAAAGCACGGGGACTTCGCTACCAATAGGGTAAGACATACTATTACTTGAAATAGTCGCTTTAAAACAATAAGTATTGCCTTTACAGCTAAACTCAATCACTGGCGCATAAAAAGTGCTGGAACCACCGTTGCTGTTTCTTGACTGATGAGACTCATAACCCAGAACTCTACCACTCACCTGGTGGGATATTTGCCGAAAATTATAGGTATCAAATAACAAATAGCCGCCGATACCCATAAATATGACACCAACAAAGATAGGAATAATTTCCATAAAGAGTCTTACCTGAAGTGTATCAATGTAAAGTTAGATTAGCACACACAGTCAGATAAGAAAATATGAGTAGTATTGCCCGCCAGAACAAAGCGCTGGCCCTGCTCATTTAACGCGTACCTATTTAGGCCTGATATGCTCTACCTGGTAATTCGGTTATAGTTTGTCTGAATATTATTATAGAGCTCAGCAGTCCACTCAGGAGAGTCTTCCGGCGGAACAAGCTTTTGTTTTTCTAGGGCTGCAGGCAAAATAACAACTTTCGTATTCCTTCTTCCGGTTTTATAAACAAGTGTAAAAAGTTCTTCTATTGCCGAATCACCCATCGCAAGGCAACCAATAGAAACATTTCTGCCGTGAATAAAAATATTGGTTCCGGGATCCTTTCTTCCATCTTTTTTAGCTTGTTTCCAGTCATACTCATTGGGATAGTTTAATTTCATAGAAAGATGGTAAGCGCTATTCGGATTAAAACCAGAAATTTTGTAAATGCCTTCGGGTACCTGTCTGTCGCCTTCTCTGAGCTTGGGCCCCGCTTTACCGCTAGCAGCCAATACAGGATAGGCCGTTATTTTTTTATAGCCACCTTTTTTATTAGCGCCCCATACTTGCATTAATTTACTATCTTTAAAGGTTATCAATGCCAGCTTTTCTGGCGGATAACTAATGCCAGCACGCTTAAATAAGGGTGATAACTTCTTTTCAGTCGACTCTGAATAACGTTCAATCACTTCAGCCACAGTTCTCTTACCGGAGATATTTAAAGCTATCGGATACCATACAGCTCTGCCATATTGATAAAAAAATACTGACAAAACAATCAATATGGACATGGCTATTCTTTTTTTCATAGACAATGCTGGCCTTAGTCAACATAAGCAAGCCATTAGAATACAGGGTAATAAAGTATTTTTAAAGCGCAACATCATCTTGTCGACTGAATTAATATAATGTGTATAATAAAACGCATAGTCAGATGGCCAGGTTGGCCATACCACGATTCACCATCACGTTGATTGAGGAAAGAAATGGAAAACTCAAAATATTTAATGCTACCACTTATTTTACCGGGCATCTTATTGCTTTCTGCTTTCAAAGAAGTAGAAAATAAGCCAGAAAACAAAAGCCAACAAAAAGAAACTGTAACCATCATTGAAAAAGAAAGCTCCATTTTCAACGGCACCTGGTGCAATAAGAGCAAATGCCTTGTCATTCAGAATAATATTAACGACTCTGATGGTGTGCCAGAGATCATGACCTACAATAAACAAACCGGAAAAAAATCAGACTATATATTTGGTGAGTATTACAGTTATCTGGATGGTATTAAGGAAGCTGGAAGCATGTCGCTGAATAAAGATGGCACGCACTTAACCTTTGAAGGAGACTTCGTCACTTCGGGTAAGTCAGTATGGAGAAGAGAAACCGAATTTAAAGATTTTATGACCAAAATATACGCCTATAATGCTCCCTATCTGGAGGCATATGGTCCCACGATGGTGCGAAGATCTCACTATCCATTTGATAAATTTAATATAGACCTTGAACCGGGAGATGGTTATTCACAATTTGTCATTCAGGTTGAAGGTGATAAAACGGCTAAATATCGAGCCGCAATGGAAATGAAAACAGCGCTGACAGTTTTTGGCGAAGGCTCTCGCTACCTTACGCTTGAAAAATGGAAACACTGTAAAGTTAACGATAGCTTGATAACCTTACCTGATAACAAATTCACTTTCCCGTCAAAGATGAAAACGAGTTGCTTTCCCAAGGTGTCAATCGAAGAGATTGAGACAGAGGTGATAAAACAAGGCGGCGAAGAGTGGCGTGACACATTAAAGAACAAGTATTCAATTCGTGACTTTCATGTTGACTGCACTTCTTTGAAAGTAAAACTGGAGAAGTTTGCTAAGAAAAAGTGGGGGTTTCTTGCTGACTTAAATGTTGGTTGTATTTACTGGCATTAGCCAACTCACTAACTAACTAGCCATTCTTATTGAATAGCCTCAAACTTATTTTGATAGGAATGCTTTATATATCTACTGATAAATACTCACAATTATTTACTAGTTACGACATTTTTTTTGACGGGCAGTAACAAACTATTGCTGAGTTTTACACCTTGCAAATATTCTTCGAACTGACAGACATGTTATCTTAAATAAGCAGCTATCAGGTTTATCTGATGTTTATTATTATAATGAGGTTATGTTTTGAAAATATTAGTTAATGAAGTGAAACAAATAGATAAATCAACTACAGAACGAAAGAATACATCGCAAACTGTATTTGAACAAACCAACCCTCATATAGGCAATAAACTTGATGCGAGTAACAAAAAACTAAAGTCTTCACTCAGCGTTACATTTCCAGGGTTTTCTCAAGATAAAATTAGAACCGACACTAACAAGTTAGTCTATAAGAACCCGATCAGTAAAACATTAAACGTTATGTTTGAAGAGCCCAACAATACAACTAAAACAATCATGTCAATTAAGGAAAATGAATTGAACGCATTTTCTTACAGCCCTCGATTAAATAAAAATATTGCAACGCGCACTTTGTTCGAATACGCGATACACTACAACCAGCCTGAAATTGTAAAACATTTGCTAGATGAGCTGCCAGAAGAAAACTTGACAGCCCCCATGATTAGCAACCAGATTCAATCCGCAGTGTCCGATGGAAAATCTGAACCTGTTTTTATATTGTTGAACGCTATGAGAAAAAATGCTGACAATAATTCGGTACTTGCTAACTTACCAGTAACAGCACTAAAAAATGAACATATTGAGTTAGCTAATAAACTTAGAAGTGAAGTAAAGGATATGAATGCTTTTGATGAACAATACTTCCAACTTCACCTGGCCAATGCAAACAAGGATGTAGATGAAATAGAAAGACTACTGAAAGAAAATAGAAATAGTGACCAAGCAATGAAATTTGTTCACTACTCCATACAGAATAAAAATTCAGATATGGTAATGCTTTCAAAAAACTATATTGATATTAATGCCATCAGCAACTCCGAAACAGCTTTAACATTAGCGATAGACGTGAGAGGTTTAAATGTTATTAAACTGCTTTTAGAAGACCAGCGGTTAGATATTAATCAGGTTAATCAGTTTGGTCATTCACCAAAAGATAAGATAGAGTACTTACTAGAAGATCCGTATCAACTGCTGCAAGATTACCAGAAGGAAAAACAAGAGGTTTCCGACTTATTTCAGAGCCGTTTTAACGACGCTGAAAATAAAAAGAGAACACAGGATAGAAATGAAAAAATAAAAAAAGCTTCTGCCGCCACTCTATCCGGTTTAGCAGTTGCAGCTGCAGGTAAAAGCATTTATGAAAATTTCCCAACAAAACAGATTCTGAAGAACGTGACGAGTTCGCGTATCAGAGAAGAAGACCTGATAAAATCCAAGCTTTAGTTTTAAGACAATTCCCCCAGGAAACTCTGGCTTTTCAGGAGAAACAACTAAACATACAGAAACAACTTTCCAAAAATAGCTAGTTAATAATCAATATACAGAAAAGTCAGGGTGCTTGAAGTAACATTTAAAGGGAACAGCACTCAATGAGTGCTGTTCCCTATTCAATTAAAACATACCGTTATCGTGAGCCATCCAGTCTGGAATAGACTGACTGACGTCCCAGTGCTCCGCAATCTTTCCGCGCTTATTAACTCTAAAGATATCCACTGTAGCACTTCCCAGAGCAGTGCTGGCGGTGTCATGGTAATGTACATGAAGCATGACCAGATCACCTGAAGAAATCACACGCTTTATCTCCGCGACCCGAGTTAATGGTGCGCTAGAGAACCAACCACCAATTGCTTCAATAAAAGCTTCTCGGCCCGTTGCAACATAGGGATTGTGTTGAATATAACTTTTAGTCAGGTAGCGATTGGCTGTTTTTCTAACATCAGCACGCTCATTGAAGATTTTATTAAAAAACTCAACCACAATGGTTTCATTTCTTGCTGTGGTACTCTGGATTCCATCGTCACTATCAGCATGAGTCATGCCAGAAAGCAGACTGACGACCAGAAAACCTATCACTGTAATGATGCTTTTAGAATTTTTTTTTGAGCTCATTTTCTTTCCTTTTGTTATTAAGGGTTATGGTTAATCTGATTATTCCAATTCAATTTGCCTGTTTATATCGATTAAACCAGGAAACAGGTACCACAAAAAAAACGTCCCTGAACGACTGAAATCCATTTATTTGCGGCAAATCAAAGCCTGATTCAGGTCTCTGAACCATCAAACTGAATTGAACGAGAGAATATTCCCTTGATTTCGCCGTATTAGCCATTTAGAATCGATGAGGAAATTATTTGTTTTTTATTTCTTTAAATATCAATAAGATAGGAAGCTTGTTTGGAAACTTTTTTTAATCAGAAATTCTTTTTTGGCGAGATTGTTGTTGAACCACAGGCTAATTTAGTCATTTTTAACGGGCGCCCAATAACCATGGAGCCCAAAATTATAATGTTGTTGTGTTATTTTGCCTCCAACCCGATGCAGGTGATAAGTCGTCAGAAAATTGCCGAGGCCGTATGGCCAGATGTTGTGGTCAGTGAAGAAGCCATTACTCGGGCGGTGTTTTCGCTTAGAAAAACAATACTCGACGATCCTAAACAGCCGAAATATATCGAAACAATCCCAAAAAAGGGATATCGTTTTCTGGCAAAAGCATCTTTCTGTAAAGAGAAGCAAGAGAAAAAAACAAAAAAAATAAGCTTGTTAATCGCTGGTATTGCGTTAATCGCACTCTCGATAAGCTTGTTATGGAATAACTCACAACCCATAGAAATAGCTCAGGTTCAACCCTTTACCAGTATGCCAGGCAGTGAGTGGGGAGGAGCAATTGATAAAAGTGGAACAAAAATGGTTTTTATTCACGACAATGGCGGTAAGAATCGTTTGCTGGTCAAACAATTAAATACTGAACAGATTGAAGTTCTTAATGATGATAACTGGATAAAGCAATCACCTTACTGGCTTGATACAAACACCCTTGTTTATATCCGCTGCTTATCGGAAAACTGTGAAATCGTGCGCCAGCACTCAGGCCAGCCTGCTGAAATCATTTATACCAGTTCAAGCTACATCTATTCATTCACCTATATTAATACAGCCAGTCCGCAAATTGTTTTTTCTCAAAAAGAAAATAATGAATCAACTCAACTCTTTTCTCTCAGTCTGGTTAATGGAAAACTTGAACTGCTTCAAGACAAGTTTCACTATCTGCCTGCAAGAGTTTATCAGCCAACTTTTTCAGAAAAAGACAATATCTTATATTGTATTGGCGTTGAAACGGAAAACCAGAAATTGTTAGCCATTAATTATGCAACAGGCGAACTGATTTTTTCAAAAAATATCTTTTCAAGAATTTACGATTTATCTTTGAGTCTGGCATCTCACCAACTACTGGTTGCCGGCATAAAATCAGACACCAGTGGAATATGGTTATTTGATACCCGTTCAGAAAATACTGAGTTGGTACTCCGTGCTTCCGGCGCAGAGACTATTATTGGTGTTTCAGCTAATCCGATTAATAGCAAAATCTACTATGCCAACTACCTGAGCAATATCGACGTGGCAACCATTAAGCAGTCAGGTGAAATTGATTCGCTGGAACAGTTAAACTCTGACTCTTCTGATCGCTCTCCATCATTTGCCAGTAATGACAAACAGATCATGTTTTTGTCAAATCGAACCGGGAAATATGAAATATGGATGTATAACAAACAGTCTGGTGAATCACGTCAGGTCACTCGTCTTGGTTCTTCTTACCTATACTCTCCACGAATATCAAACAATGGTGAATTTGTTGTTTTTGTGTATAAAAAAGAACAGCTAATGATTGGTGTCATCGAACTGAAATCGGGAGAACTCATTTCCAGTGCACCCATTCCTGAACTCAAGTTTCCACTGGCATGGAGTTTAGATGACCAGTTTGTTTACGTGAGTGAGCATTTGAAAAATATCAATTTATTTAAATACGATCGACAAACGCTGACGCAATCCCCGTTCAAGCCACTCGCAGGTTTATTTGCGAAGGAAATTAATAATGGAAAATCGCTTGTCACTTTTGATTACAAAAGTAACTCATTTATATCCATTGATCTGATATCGGGAAAATCATCATCACTCACTCAGCAAGTAGAAGGCTCCCAATACCTTGCTCCCGGGCAGGTACTTTTAAAAGATGAGTCGATCATTATTTCAAAAAAAGGTAGCTCACATACAGAGGTTCTGGAATATCCGATTCTCAACAATAAAAACAAACAACATTCGTTCAAAAAAATCACAACAATTGATGACTACTGGATATCTGGTATTCATTCCAATGGTCAGGAATTTCTCGGCAGTAAAAATAAACCACCTCGTGGTGATATTATGCAAATGGTGCTTAAACAATAGGAAAGGTTTGATTAGCAGGCTTTCAGGTATTATTTTTTAAGGTCAAAAGCGTTTCGCAGCGCTTTGCTCTGACTGCGACATTCTTTTTTCTGGCTAAAAAAGAACGCAAAAAAGCAATTTTTCGTTGGCACCGGGCATCGCTAATGAGTTCTGCATTTGAGCTTGAGTGACGAAGAACGCCTACCAGTTATTATGCTTTCTGCCTTTGTTAACTGACTGTACTAACAAGTACTATATCTTGCTATAGAGCGAACACTATCAAAGTCCATCCTGCCGAGCGCCTGTGAACGGCTTTGTGGAATGGGTGAAATGATGGAAAAGAAGGGGAATGTCTGAGCGCAGCGAGTTTTTCCCTTCCCATGATTTCACTCTCAATGAATGATGACAGTGAAATCATATCGCTGTTAAAATTTAAGAAAAACCAGTTCGCCTGAAGCGGAAAAGAGCTTTTGGTGACTTTTGGGGCTTTGGCCAAAAGTCACTCGCAAGAAAGCGTAGCCTTGCGAAACAAGGTGAATATAGTTTTCATTAACTTTAAGGT
>JADGFG010000156.1 GCA_016743995.1 Kangiellaceae bacterium
TCGAACCCTGTAGGATTGTATTCAAACTCCTGCAAATAAGTTGTTATAAAATTGAGTCTTAATGCACCAGCATCCATCATATCAATGATATAGTTAGCTTCGAAATCAGTTCCTGATGTTTCATAACTAGCCAGGTTAAGTGATTGCTGAACAAACCAGTCAATGTCAAAATTTGCCGAACGTCTGAATTGCTCACAAAATAAATTATTCAGATTTTCAGAGTCGTAACAATAACGAACCGAAGTATCGATATCGAGAGAATTAATAGCATCCTCTATTTCAAATCCCCAGTAGTCAACAGTAATGGTTAAGTCTTCAACATAAGAAGGTGTATAAACAAAACCAACCGTATAATCATCTGACTGCTCTGGTTTCAGGTTTATATTTCCCTGGTTATAACCGGGATGATTTCCTTTGTCCCAGTCAGCAGAAGGTGACCAGCCAACAGGAATATTAGCAGTTCGACAATTCGCTTGTCGATTAGCCGGACTATTTCCCTGGTCGATATCGCTGGCTCTACAAACATCACTAAAGCTTTCATAGGTTTGCCCTTGTGGCGCAAATAACTCTCCAACATTGGGCGCTCTGACTGAACGAGAGCTGGTTGCTCTAAACTTGAAATCCTCATTAACATCCCAGTTAATACCAGCCTTCCAGGCATCATGACTGCCAGCACTACTATAATCCATATATCGATAAGCCAGCTCCAGTGATAAGCTATTCACGAGAAAAGTATCGCTCACCAGAGGAATACTGGTTTCAAATGAAAACTCCGTTACATCAAACTCACCTTTCATCGGTAAACTTTCATTGCCAAAAATTGAGCCATCAATCAACGCCTGATCAGGATCTGTACTTGAGGTTTCTTCCCGATATTCAGCGCCAAAAGCAACACTCATAACACCAGCAGGCATAGTAAATAAATCACCATCGACAACAACACTCAATACTTCCTGAGTGGTTTTTGAAGTTCGACCAGCAGCAGTACTCACCCAGTCCAGTGCCGCCTGACTGGCCTGATTACGTCCCAGAATATTTAACGGAACACAACCATTGGATTGATCTCTACATACGATATTTCCGTTATCCAATACAGCGTCTAATGCCTGCTCCCAACGTGCTGTGATCGTTTGCCCGGTCCATAAGGTTTCATCTTTTAACTCACCTTTCTGATAGTAAGCTGAAAAATTCCAGTCGTAGGATAAAGCGCCCTCAACCCCAAAAACATAACGCTTTGTTGTACGATCCTGATTGTATTTTCTATTTCCAAACTCAGAAGTCATACGGTACAACCCAATCTGGCTCATGCCCGCATCAGTCATTACGGTTCGCAAATCATCTTTAATAAAAGGGTTACCACTTAGAATTGGGACATTTCGATGAAAAACAGGAGTCGACTCTCCATTCGCTTCCGTATTGGCGTAAGTCAGCTCTGCAATCAGGTTAATATCATCACTAATATTATAGTTCGATGAAAAACTAAAAACTTTCCGCTCAACAGGTGTAGCAATAATACTGGTATCCACCGGATTCCAACCATCGCAGCTACCAGTACAATAATTTCCTTCTCGTGAATGAGTCGTTACTGGACCACTACCCTCATCAAAAACTTTTAAGTTGCCACTATCATCAAAAGTATATTTACCAGCGGCTCCGCCAAAAAAAACTCCCGGATAATTTAACCAGTTAAGTCGTCTGACACCTTCCCATGCAAGCCTTTGCGGAATCCCATCACTATCTCCGGTATCATCAGCATTATAGACACCATACATAGGCAATGCAGTAAAGTCTCTGTCACTATCTCGAATCTGTTTTGCATCATTGGCCGTCACATTAAAAATCATGGTACCTTTATCTTCAGCAAAAGCAGTACCATAAGTAAAGGACAACTGTGCTTTTTCGCCACCATTCTGGGAAGGTTTGGTATAAGAGGCATCCAGCTCTACCCCATCGGTAAGCTTGCGAGTGATAATATTCACCACCCCCGCAATGGCGTCGGATCCATAAACAGCGGATGCACCACCAGTTACCACTTCAATTCGATCGATAGTCGCGGTTGGAATAGAGTTAAGATCCACAGCACTACTACCAGCAGAACCTCCCACAAAACGTCGTCCGTTAACTAACACAAGTGTTCGAGATGAACCCAGACCTCTTAAACTGGTCTTATTTAAACCATTGGCAAAAATAGTATTGTTACTTGTTTCTGGAGATATGCCGACATTTGAAGAGGGTAATTTATTAAGTAATTCTCCGACATTCGTAATACCAGCATTTTGAATATCAGAGCCAGTAATAACAGTCATCGGATTCGGTGCAATTGCACCAAGACGTTTCAACTTTGAACCTGTGACAACAATCCTCTGCTCTGTTGCCTCTGCTTTGCTATCAGTCTGCCCTGTAACTGAAGAAGAAAATGACAAACTCCCCAGCAGGATCATCCCAATTGACTGATGGATAAGATTAAATTTAAACATGTAAAATCTCCCCTTTATATTTTTATTTTGTAGAACGAAAAGCTAAGATAACCCGACCCTTACATCGGCAAAATCATATTTGCTTTTTTTATTTAATTATTACGTAAGACTCAAGCTTTAATGGTACATAGAAAATGATAAAGCCACTGAAGACTATCAACTTGAAATAATGCGGTGTATGGTAAATATTACCAAAGCAAAGAAACTTAACTGAAAAAATTAAATTTTATCTCTGCGGGATTATAATGATGTTATTTACTAATTTTTAATCCGAGTTCCCAAAACTATAACGACTGATAATCACAAAAATATTAGCCCAATATGAAAATAACTCACGATGAAAATTGTTATCTGATAATAAAGACAGCAATATAACCATTCAGTGAGTTCATTCACCTATTCATCTCATTAATGAATCAACACCAGAGAACTCCTTCTTTCTTTAAATCTAAATAAAAAATAATGACTAATCAAGTGGCTACTAGAGCATCAGCAGGTAAAAAAATGGCTTACAGGTATATAAAACGATGATTGGAAAAATCTGAATTTAAATCATAAAGATAGGAGAGAGGATATTGCAATAAAAAACAAGGTTAATCGTTATTTTAACTATAGCAAAAATAGATATCAGCTACATAAGACATTTTTACTGACGATTATTTCACCAATAACTGACAAATTAAAGCGTACAGAAATAAGTCCGATAGAAACTCGTGTACACCAGTATCGGTACAAATAGAAAAAATAAAATATGCAGCGGATTAATGAATCGTTATTATATCGTTTCACTACTCGCTACATATTTTTTTCTGCTATGCGCATGAAGAAAAATTCTGGATGGGTAATGGATGCCTTGAATCACTCACATCATTAGAATATTCTTTAATTTCATTGACCAGTGAAAGTATCGATTCGGCTTTTTCTAGAATAACCTTTCCTTCATCAGTAATACCAGAAAGACTCTTACCATTTCTGGAAAAAATTTCTATACCAAGTTCCTCTTCCAGCAAACGCAGCTGCTTGCTGACACCTGGCTGAGAAGTATATAACATTTGAGAAGCCTGAGTAATATTAAGCCCGCTTTTAGCAATAGCCAATACAAACCTTAACTGTTGTAATTTCATTTTTTCTCTCTCTCTTTACTATTAACTACTAAATGTATCTAAATTAAATTGCTTGCTCGTGCACACTTCTTATCGCCCTGCCAGAAGGGTCTGAATTCAGAGCAAAACTTGCATCCCACGCTAACGCTTCTTTCGTACTACAAGCGATAGACTTTCCACCCGGAACGGTCGCTGCGGCTGTATTGCTGGGGAAAAATTGCTCGAATATTTTTCGATAAAGCACGCCTTCTTTAGTATCAGGTGTATTAATCGGATAATCAATAGAGGCCCTTTTCATCTCCTGATCATCAATTTCAGATTCAGCGTACTCTTTCAATGAATCAATCCACGAATACCCTACGCCATCAGAAAACTGTTCTTTTTGACGCCATAAAATTTCTTTCGGTAAATACCCAATAAAAGCTTCACGCAAAATATGTTTTTCCATTTTGCTTTCACCACACATTTTAGCCTCAGGATTAACCGTCATGGCAACATCCAGAAAACAACGGTCCAGAAAAGGAACTCTCGCTTCAACTCCCCAGGCAGACATTGCTTTATTCGCTCGCAGACAATCAAACTGATGCAACCGCTCCAGTTTTCTTACCGTTTCCTCATGAAACTCTTTAGCATCAGGTGCTTTATGAAAGTATAGATAACCACCAAAAATCTCATCAGCTCCTTCTCCAGAAAGTACCATTTTTATTCCCATTGACTTGATTTTTCTGGCCATTAAAAACATAGGCGTAGAAGCACGAATAGTGGTCACATCATAAGTTTCTAAATGATAGATTACATCCGCGAGAGCATCTATTCCCTGTTGGACGGTAAAATTAACTTCATGATGAATCGTACCTATTTTATCCGCCACCTTCTGAGCAGCAATTAAATCTGGCGAGCCTTTTAATCCAACAGCAAAAGAGTGAAGTTGCGGCCACCATGCAGGGCTTTTTTGATCATCTTCAACCCGTTTCGCAGCGTTAAGTTGAGCAACCGCAGAAATAATTGATGAGTCCAACCCACCTGATAGTAATACGCCATATGGCACATCCGACATCATATGTTTTTTTACTGAAGCTTCCAGAGACTCTCTAACCGCCGCCGATGAAGCTGACTGAGTTGCCACTGTTGAATAGGCTTTCCATTCAGGTTGATAATACTCTTTCATTTTGCCCGTACGACTATCCAGATAATGGCCCGGAGGAAAAGATAGAATTTCCTGACAGACGTCTACCAGGGATTTCATCTCCGATGCGACATACAGTTGACGTTTATCATCATAACCATAATAGAGTGGAATAATTCCGACAGGATCTCTGGCAACCACGTAACGTTGCGAGCCCTCGTCATAGAGGATAAAAGCAAACATCCCCTCTAACTGATTAAGTCTCTTCTCAATCTGCTGAGCCGACACTTCATTTTCACTTTCTTTATCATCAGCATAAAGGGCAAGAATGACTTCGCAATCAGACTTTGTCTGAAAAGCATAATGATTCACTTCTGCTTTGGCCAGCTCCTTATGGTTATAAATTTCGCCATTTACCAGCAAAGCCAGATCGCCCTTCTGATTAACCAGAGGCTGCTCTCCGCTATCAATATCGACAATAGCCAGACGTTCATGTACCAACACGGCGTCATCAGCAGTCCAGATACCAGACCAGTCGGGCCCACGGTGACGCTGCTTTTTAGATTGCTCTATAGCTGTCGCACGCAGGGCTTGAGAATCACCTTGAATGTCGAGAATACCAAAAATAGAACACATATAAGTTTAACCTTCACTAATATCAGCATTAAGGTCCGAATAACAATGACTCATAACCTGAAACCGAATTGATTTCAGACAATCATTAAGCATTTTGACAAAAAAGTGAATAGGAAAACAAACATTTATTACGTTTAGTGAATGATATCTAATAATTTGCTAGTATAATAACAAATCGTTAAAAACAGGTGTGTATCAGGATGCAAAATCAACAAATTGATAATCTGGATAAAAATATCCTTAATGCACTGATAGAGGATGCTCGCACCCCTTATGCTGAGCTGGGTAAGCGGTTTAATGTCAGCCCGGCAACCATTCATGTTCGTATTGAAAAGCTAAAAAATGCAGGGATTGTTAAGGGTACCCGACTATCAATCGACTCCAAACAACTCGGTTATGACGTTTGCTGCTTTATAGGCATTAATTTGAGCAGCGCTGGGGACTATCCCTCTGTAATCAAAGAGCTTGAGGAGATAGAAGAAGTCGTTGAAGCCTATTACACGACCGGCAAATACGGCATTTTCATTAAAATAATGTGCCGTTCCATAGATGATTTACAATGGCTGCTGATTGAGAAAATCCAATCTATCGATAAAATTCGAGCAACTGAAACACTGATTTCTCTTCAAAACCCTATCAACCGTACAATCAAACCCTGAAGCCGGGGGAAATTATGAACAATATTTTTTAATAATAATGCGGCCAGAACAAATAGCACCACGAGATAACATAGCAATCAAATTCAATAAATAAGGGCAATGCCAATTAAAATAAAGTATGATTAGCAGCTTAATCTCATTGGAAGAATAATCATATACTTTTAATTCATATGGACAAAGATAAAAACCGCCTCATCATTCTGGATATCACTCGTTTTATCGCAGCGTTTTCAGTATTAATTTATCATTATAAAACCAAATATGTTGCAACCCTTCCAGCTAATTCTCCGGTGGCAGATAACGTTTACGCCATCACTAAATTTGGTTATCTCGGGGTTGACCTGTTTTTTCTGATCAGTGGATTTGTTATCTTCTCTTCAGCACTTAACCGCTCGGCTTCACAGTTTTTAATTTCCAGAGCAACCCGAATTTATCCAACATTCTGGATTTGCTTAACCTTTACAACACTCATTATCATCTTTTTTGGAAAAGGAGAGCCCACCGTTAACCTAGGCGACTATGTTGCCAATTTAACCCTGTTTCATAATTATCTGGGTATAAAAGCGGTTGATAGTGTTTACTGGACGTTAGTCACAGAAATCAAATTTTATGCCTGTATATATTTTCTTATTCTCTTTAACTGGTTAAGGTTTTATCGAGTCTGGTTATGTATCTGGCTTCTGGCTGCCATTATGTTTCAACTCTTTGAGCAACCGTTTTTTATGGGCTGGTTTATCAGTCCGCACTATTCGTCCTATTTTATTTCAGGCATTGTTTTTTGTCTGGCTAGAAAACAGGGATACACCCGGTTAAATATTCTACTACTCTCTGTCTCCTGGATAATGTCATTAGTTCATGCCTATGGCGAGATTAATTCTTTTGCAAAAAATGTGACTTTCCCAGATAGAATCACAGCAATGATAATAGTTACCAGCTTTTATTATCTGTTCTTTTTAATTTCAAGAAATAAAATTAATTTAAAGCAGAATAAAACACTGATACTTTTAGGCGGTATGACCTACCCGTTGTATTTGTTACATAGTCTGGCTGGAAAATTAATCTTTGACCACTATGTCAATCTTATCGCCCCTCTTCCATTACTTTTCATCATTACTTTTTTCATGATGGCACTATCCTGCCTGATCGATTTTGGTATAGAAAAAAGGGCGACAAAAAAACTGAAGTATTTTCTATTTCAACAAATAAAGGCATCCGGTTAAAGAACAAAAGGTAAATGCCTGTCAAGGTAAATTTTAGTTGTAGATATTTTAACATTACATGCTATAACTTCGACCCCACATTTTACAGCCTGTTGTAAGAGTGATGCATACTCAGGGTCAATATGATTTGCCACGGAAACAGACTCAATAGCGGTATGTTGAACCAAAAAAAACAATACCGCTTTATCTCCCTGATTTACGCAGTGAATTAGTTCCCTGAGGTGTTTCTGGCCTCTGGTTGTCACCGAGTCAGGGAAGTAACCCGCACCTTCGCCTCCCCGCTCTTCATCTAGCAGAGTAACACTCTTAACTTCAACGTACGTTTTACCTCCATTAGCATCAGTTAACAATATATCAATTCGACTGTTTTCTTCTCCGTACTTAACTTCTTTTTCTATCGTTTTAAAATCAGCAAGCTCCGCCATTTTTCCATTTTGCAATGCTTCATAGACGATATTGTTCGCAAAATGAGTGTTCACTCCAATCAAATCGCCTTGATTAGTTTCAGACAACACCCAGGTGTACTGATATTTTCGTTTAGAACTTTCGCTATCAAGCAACCAGGCTTTCCAGCCCGGTTGCCAACAGTTTTTCATTGAGCCCGTATTAGGGCAATGAACCGTAATTTCACCCAGTTCAGGATGAATCACATCAGCAAGAAATCGCTTATAGCGCTTAAGCAGAACAGAGGATTCAAGAGGTTTGGTAAATTTCATTAATCGATAATTTTGAATTAAATTATCGATTACTCTACCATAGAAGCCTGTTATCGTAGATACTTATTACCGTAGATAACTTATTCTCATCACAATGCATCAGACTATACGATAAGTTTCTGAAAACTAGTCGTACAAAACCAGGTCTTTACCCGCTTCCTGAGCTCTGCTGATTAACGAGTCACAATTTTCCAGCATTTGTCTTAAACCATCCTGCTGACTATAAGATAGTCCAACACTTACACTTAAATACTGATCACCATGAGTTGTTTCGATATTACACAGCTTCACTCTTTCACGTAAATCATTCATCTGTAACTCACATTCACTGAGTGACATCCCCCAAAGCAATACAACCAGCTGACTGCCATTCAGTCTTGCACTAATAAATGTGGAGAATTTCTGAGACAAGGTTTTAGCAAACTCAATGAGAACAGTATCTCCATATTCACTGTACACATTATTAAACTCTTTAAAATCATCAATTTCTATAATAGCCAGCGCATAATCCTGATCAATTTTCTGGCAACTTGCGATCTGCTTATCTGCAAACAGATAAAAGTATTGTCTATTATACAGATTAGTCAGATAGTCGCGATTAGCGGCATCTTTGATTATCTCAATGGCTTCCATCGACTCAATATTGTTAATGACACGGCAATAGAATTCTTCCTGATTAAACGGTTTTCTTAAGAAGTCATTGGCTCCATTTTTTATAAACTTTGCTGACAAACCACTTCCACCCTCACCTGAAAGTCCTATGATTGTTAAATCCTGTTTATCATATTTTCCTCGAATCATTTTGACCAGCTCAAACCCATCGACCTCTGGCATATGGTAATCGGTAATTACCAGCTTGATATCGGGCTGCTCTATTAAAGACTTTACTGCTGATTTAGCACCATCAGCCTCAACCACTTTAAACAGGTATTTTCTCAATAATTTGGAAGCATGCTTACGAGCTACTTTTGAATCATCAACCACCAGAACCTTTATCTCATGATTTCTGAAAAGACGAACCATTAATTTGACTGCATAACCATAAGAATAGCGATTTTCCTTAATCACATAATCTACAATTCCTTTCTTAAACAACTCATCACGTTTTTTCTCATCATAAGTAGCGGTTAAAACCAGCGTAGGAATTTTATTCTCAAGCACAAGCTCAACGACCTCACCTTTTGGCGCATCAGGTAAATTCAAATCAACCACTGCAGCAAAATATCGCCCAGGATCATTCCCTATACAAGAAACCGCCTGTGCATAGGTTTCAGCAAAGTCAGCTTCAAATTCACCAACTTCCTGCACAAGCCGCCGCATCACTTTTAGAACCAACGCACTATCTTCAACCATGAGTAGCTTCTTAACCATTAAAAATGCCCATAATATTTCAGAAAATCATGCTCCAAGTATAGTGTAGATTAATGCAAGAGGAGGATTTCTGACCTAAAATAGAACAGGTAGTAATAAATCTATGCCAAATTAGCTTATTGAAGATAACTATCAGTCATGTGTTAATGAGTGATATTTCGTGAAAACATCAAAATTAACAGGTACAATCGCCTACTGACCTGACAACCCTGTTAGCGTAGATATTGACGTCGGTTAAGCAAAAAACTCAACACTACAAATAAGGTTAAAGGTAATCAAGCAGGAATAACAACCTGTACAATGGCATATTCAATAACAGTAGCTATTATTATTTAGCGACATTTATTGACTAACATTTTATTTGCTTTATGCGAGGTTTTACCCAAATGGCTGAGTACTCTCTTTTTACTTCTGAGTCAGTTTCAGAAGGCCACCCGGACAAAATAGCGGATCAAATTTCTGATGCGGTACTGGATGAAATTTTAAAACAGGACACTAATGCTCGAGTAGCCGTAGAAACCCTGGTTAAAACAGGTATGGCGATTGTGGCAGGTGAAGTATCGACCACCGCCTGGGTTGATTTGGAAGAAATCGTTCGTTCTACCATTTGTGACATTGGATATACCAGTTCAGAAATGGGATTCGATGGTCGAACTTGTGCGGTAATCAATGCCATAGGGAAACAGTCACCCGACATCAATCAGGGCGTTGATCGCGCCAGTAAAAAAGAACAAGGCGCAGGCGATCAGGGATTAATGTTTGGTTACGCCACTAATGAAACATCGGTACTCATGCCGGCAGCAATCACCTGGTCTCATCAACTGGTAGCGCGTCAGGCCCATGTTCGGAAAAATGGCACTTTAAACTGGTTACGTCCCGATGCAAAAAGCCAGGTGACTTTACGTTATGAAAACGGTAAACCTGTTGCAATAGATGCTGTAGTGTTATCGACACAACACAATCCTGACGTCAGCCAGTCAGATATACAGGAAGCCGTCAGAGAGCTTATTATAAAACCAGTCCTGCCTGAAAAACTCATTCATAACGACACTGTTTTCCATATTAATCCAACAGGCAAATTTGTTATTGGTGGACCTGTCGGTGATTGCGGACTCACTGGACGAAAAATTATAGTCGACACTTATGGCGGCTCTGCACATCATGGCGGCGGGGCTTTCTCAGGAAAAGATCCTTCTAAAGTCGATCGCTCAGCAGCCTATGCGGGTAGATACGTTGCAAAAAATATAGTTGCAGCGGGATTAGCTGATCGATGCGAAATTCAAATATCCTATGCTATAGGTGTCGCCCAGCCAACCAGTATCAGTTTGAATACCTTTGGTACGGCCAAAATCAGTGAAAATAAACTGGCTGAACTCGTCAGAGATCACTTTGATCTAACACCTTTTGGCATTCTTCAAATGCTAGATCTGGTTCGCCCTATTTATAAAAAGACAGCAGCCTATGGCCACTTTGGCCG
>JADGFG010000157.1 GCA_016743995.1 Kangiellaceae bacterium
GCTTTGATCCGACTAACCCGAAAATACGCTTGTTGCTGGCATTGGTGCAACAGATTCGTGGTTTCCCTCGTCATCTTTCACAGCATGTTGGTGGTTTTATTATTACTCGGCGACCAATGTCCAGTTTAGTTCCGGTCGAAAATGCAAACATGCCTGACAGAACGGTTATTCAATGGGATAAATATGATATCGAAGCTTTGGGACTGCTAAAAATTGATGTACTTGGCCTGGGCATGTTAACCATGATCAGAAAAAGTCTTGAAATGACAAGCCAGTACTCCTCTATTAACGCTTTGCAGGATATTCCCGGAGAAGATCCGCTCACTTATAAAATGCTTTGTAAAGCCGATACCGTTGGTGTCTTCCAGATTGAGTCTCGTGCACAGATGAGTATGTTACCCAGGCTACGCCCGGTTTGCTTTTATGATCTCGTCATTCAAATCGCCATTGTTCGTCCTGGCCCAATTCAGGGAAATATGGTCCACCCTTATTTAAAACGACGCAATGGTGAAGAAAAACCAGCTTATCCAGATTCCAGTATTAAAAAAGTGCTCGAGCGTACGCTGGGTGTCCCTATTTTTCAGGAACAGGTGATTAAGCTTGCAATGATAGCTGCTGGTTTTTCTGGTGGAGAAGCCGATCAATTACGCCGAGCTATGGCTTCCTGGGGACGTAACGGCGATCTTTTTCAATTTAAAGATAAATTAATTTCAGGCATGCTTGAACGAGGTTATTCAGCCGATTATGCTGAGCGTGTTTTTGAACAAATGAAAGGGTTTGGTAGTTATGGTTTTCCCGAATCACACTCAGCCAGTTTTGCAATCCTGGCCTATTTTTCTGCCTGGCTAAAACGCCATCATACCGCAGCTTTTTACTGTGCATTGTTAAATAGCCAACCAATGGGATTTTACTCTCCTTCTCAACTGGTTCAAGATGCATTACGCCATAAAATACAGGTTCTCCCCATCGATATTGATTATAGCCATTGGGATTCGTCGCTAACTTTCAATCACAAAAGCAGACAGAGCGAACACTGCCGAGCAGGCCATACCAGATGGCCAGATGGAATACGTCTTGGTATGCACCTGATTAAAGGACTTAATCAGAAAGCCGCAGAGCGTATTATCAGTGCAGGAGAAAACCAGTCATTCTCCAGCATAAAAGATCTGGTTTTCCGAGCAAAACTATCAAGCCGTGAAAAAGAAGCTATTGTTAAAGCCAATGCTTTACCCAGACTGGCCAGGCACAGGCACCTGGCTCAATGGCAATCACTAGGCATTGAAGAAAATAAACCGTTACTAACAAAACAGGACTTACAATCAGCCCCGCCGTCATATACAGAAAGTTTAATAAAAGCCCCAACACTTATCGAAGATATGAACGCCGATTACTACATGACTGGACTCACATTAAACCAGCATCCACTCGCAATAATGAGACAAGAAGACTGGCTAAAAAACTGTAAAAAAGCAACCGATTTAAAATCAATGAGACAGGGTCAGTTTGTCAAAGTCGCAGGCGTTGTAACTGGCCGTCAAAGACCTGGAACTGCAGCCGGTGTTCTCTTTGTTACATTAGAAGATGAAACGGGTAACATGAATATTATAGTCTGGAAAAGCTGTGTGGAAAAATTTCGCCAGCAAATTTTAAACAGTCAAATGTTATTAATAAAAGGAAAAGTAGAAAGAGAAAAATCAGTCATTCATATCATTGCCGGACATATTCAGGATATCAGTGACAGGCTGCCTGATTTTAAACGTCGCTCCAGAGATTTTCACTAGCTGAAAAGACCATAACCGATCTTTTCAGCAAAAGTAGAGAACAAAGCAAATCAGCTTTATTTCAAAAAAGCCTGCAAATATTGATAGTTTGGCGTTAATTGGCCATTATAAACTATCACCGCTCTGGCAATATCTTCATTAAACCCGCAAGATTCAAATGGTTGGGTTAAATCAACAGACATTAAATTTTCCATATAGTCCTTTAAAGCATTTGAGAAATAGATCGAAGCATCTTTAGCAAGTTCACAAGGCAGGTTATCAATAGACATCACTGTAATTCCATCAGCAAAAATACCATCAATCGACTTCCCTTTTTCCGCATAATAAGTAAATGCAGGTGTGTCAGTATCAGAAGCTTTGGTTGTACACGCAAGCGAACCATTAATATCACAACTGATATCACCAACAACCAGGGGTAACTTATCCAGATTGGCGAGCATGCGTTCTCTATCCAGATGCCTCGGGTATCTTTCATCCCAATAAGGCGTTTGCAACAAAATTGAAAATTTACCTAATAATAAATCAAAAATGCTCTCATACTCATCACCACCCTTTTCAACAAAACCTGACATGTCAAAAGCTTGTCCGTCTTTCCGTTGGTAAATATGACGACTGCTTGCCACTGAATACCAGCTTCCTGCAGGTTGTTTTCCATCAAGCAGTTCCTGAATGTCTATTTCTGGCAAACCAAGCCATTGACAGACTTCCCTGCATCCCAGCCCAACTTTACCAGTACCAACGATCAAAACCTGAACCGGTTCTCCCTGTGTAAAGTCTATCTGTTGAAAAGATTGTCTGACCGCTTCAATAGAGTCATATTTCCAAGTCTGTTTTATCTGAGAAAGACAGGTTTTCAGTTGACGAGCCTGATATTTCTTTCCAGCAACAAAAAAACTATCTATAGCGCCGGCTATTCCTGCAAAACGACCAAACGCAATGGTCCGCTTTCCAGATTGATCAACAATAGGTTCGTAATCAATCAAGCTTGCTTTCTGATCGATAAACTTCTGTAACAACCCCATATTATAATCCTGTCCTTTAATCGTATGAGAAAAGGCAAGATGAACCTGATGCGGCTCAATGGATTCTACTGGCGGTTCTTTTATACCAACAATCAATTGGCCTTTTTCTGGACAACCAGTAACCGGCACATTAGCTAACTGAAAGTCGGAGTCTGAATAAATTCGGATCTCACTGGGTTCTACGCTGATTGGGAAACGTTTTTCAACCAGTTCAGCGGCATCTGATGGGATTAATGCTGTGCGTTTTTCCCAGTCATTTTTATGTTCTTTTCGAATGACTGTGTTTAACATATTTACACCTTGTTTTTGATAATAATTTTATCGTCTCCGGTAATAGAATCTAATGATGGCTCATAAGTACCGCCTTTACCGGTATGAAGCTCCCCTTTAGCGCCAACAGCGAAAGGCACACCTTCTTTATTGCCAACATTCCTGGCTTCCCAGAGCATTACTGCCTGCATCGCTGACTCGACCTGTTCAGATGTCAGCTTTTCCTCATTTTCCCAACGACCTAGTTCAATCGCTGTTTTCAGCTTTTTTACAACGTCCGGGTTTAGGTTTGCAACAGTTTGTGAATAATCCACGGGTGAACTCCAGAATAAATCAAGTGGTTTTGCTATCAGTTAAAGATGAGAGATATCCAGAACAATCTGATTAGCCGATTGAACCGGCTGAAAATTATAAGGAAATTTAACCGTACAAGCAATTGAACTATTCAAGCCGAGCTCAAAAAAACATCATTACTTAATATCGAGAGTCTCAGCCTGGCTTCTTTGAATCGAATAAAAAAACAGCAAAAAATAGCCCAGGATAGCGAAAAAAAGCACTAACTATCTAAAAAATCAAACATTTTCAATGAAAAATTGATGCTATCGGACATAATCTGCTATAGTTCGTCCACTGAGTGTTGCATTCCAGCTAACACAAGGGGTTCTCAAACAAGGTAATTAGGGCTTAATCAGGCCTGATCTGATAATTTAGTAAAGCAGATTAATGAGAGCCTCAAAGCAGGATAACGTAACTTCAGCGCTATTAAGTATTATGATACTCACTTGGCAAATGAATAAATGGTTAAGATTTTAGCGTTAAATATCGGGTTAATTATAACCTTTTATGTATAACGGTAAATAATTAAAATATTATAGATAACGTAAAGAGATAAACAAATTTGGCAAAGGCCAATAGAGAATAGAATTTTGTGGCCATAAAAGGCCTGTATCGATGAATAATGTGGATGTGCTGTTTGTGATGAGGTTAACTATTTAATCTTTTAATATTAGTTAGCTATTTTGCATGTAAAAATGCCCATCAACCAACACTGATAAACACAGATACAATGTAATTATAATGGGCTACAGAAATTGTAGCGATATAGATTTAAATACGGCCATTATGGCTTGTAAGACCTGACAAGCTAGTAGTACTTGCATTAATGACTTGTTTCTTATAATAAAAAGTGTCATAAATTGCCGTATAACTTGTTGAATTATGATAATAAATCATTTCTTTTTTATATGAAATTTGATTTAACATATTAAGCAATAAAGTAATTAGTATAAATCTACCCTTTTGATTACACGTTTCATCGAACACTTTCCAATAAAATTCTTTTACCTTTATTAACCCTTCTTTGTCTTGTTTATCCAAATGAGAGAAAAAGTATATATGAAAAGAATGTTAATCAATGCAACGCAACCAGAAGAAATTCGTGTAGCGTTAGTCGATGGACAAAAATTATTTGATCTGGATATTGAGCTGGTTGGAAGAGAGCAAAAAAAAGCCAATATCTATAAAGGAAAAATTACAAGAGTTGAACCCAGTCTGGAGGCAGCATTTGTCGACTATGGCGCAGAACGTCACGGTTTCCTTCCCCTTAAAGAAATATCAAGAGAATACTTTAGTGACAAAAACTTTCGCGGACGTCCGAAAATAAAAGACGCTCTCACTGAAGGTCAGGAAGTTATTGTTCAGATTGATAAAGAAGAACGTGGTAACAAGGGTGCAGCCCTCACCACTTTTATCAGCCTGGCAGGGTGTTATCTTGTGTTAATGCCAAATAATCCAAGAGCTGGTGGAATTTCAAGACGGATTGAAGGCGAAGAAAGAGAAGAGCTAAAAAATGCCATGCGTAATGTTCAGGTTCCTCGTGGGATGGGCTGTATTGTTCGTACTGCAGGTGTTGGCAGAAATGCTGAAGAGCTCGAATGGGATATGAGCGTTCTGACTAACCTCTGGGATGCGATAAAAAAAGCGACTGAAAACCGCCCTGCTCCATTTTTAATACATCAGGAAAGCGATGTAATCATTCGTGCGCTACGAGATTACTTACGCTCCGATATTGGAGAAATCATTGTTGATAAAAGCGCTACCTATGAAAAGGTAAAACGCCAGATTCAATTTATCAGACCCGCCTTCGAAAACAGAGTCAAGTTGAATGAAGATAGAGAAATTCCTCTGTTTACTCGTTACCAGATTGAGTCACAAATAGAAACCGCTTACCAGAGAGAAGTTCGTCTGCCATCGGGCGGCTCCATTGTCATTGACCCGACAGAAGCGCTAGTCTCTATCGATATAAACTCAGCCAGGGCTACAAAAGGAGCGGATATTGAAGAAACCGCATTTCACACCAATAAAGAAGCAGCTGAAGAAATTGCTCGTCAATTGCGCCTTAGAGATATGGGTGGATTAATTGTCATTGATTTTATTGACATGTCACCAACAAAAAATCAGCGTGAAGTGGAAAACGTTCTTAAATCTGCACTCACACGGGATAGAGCCCGAGTCGGTGTCGGTAAAATTTCAAAATTTGGATTGCTGGAAATGTCCAGACAACGACTCAAACCTTCATTGGGCGAATCCGCACATAATGTATGCCCCAGATGTTCTGGAACCGGTGTTGTCCGAGGTGTCGAATCTCTTGCTTTATCAGTGTTAAGATTGCTAGAAGAAGAGTCAACAAAAGACTTAACAGCTGTTGTTCAAGCTGAACTTCCTGTTCAGGTTGCCACCTTTTTATTGAATGAAAAACGCAAAATAATCAATGCGATAGAAAAAAGGCAGTCTGTCAATATCATCATTATTCCAAACCCCTATATGGAAACGCCTAACTATCAGATTTCCAGAATGCGTAACACTGAAGAAATTGAAGGTGCGTCATACAAAGTACCAGAACAACCTCAACTGGAAATAGTCACTTCTTCAAAAGATGTTGTCATTCCACAAGCAGAACAAGCAGCAGTGACAACGCTGGAAGCGCCAGCCGCTCCAGTTCATGTCAAAAAAGAAGAAGAAAAACCAGGACTCATTACCCGGATCTGGAAAAGTCTGTTTGGTAAAGAAGAAGAACAACCAGAGAAGAAAAAGCACTCCAGCCATAACCGGCGAGGCGGTCATTACGATAAAAATCGTTCTCGGAACAATTATCGTAAAGGTAAACCGTCGCAAAATAGAAACAGGGATGATAGAAACAGGGATGATAAAGACAGTAAACCTCAGGCTAATAAACGCCCACAAAAGCGAACTCAGCCTAATGAAAATAGAAACAGAAAACCTCAGTCTTCACAGAACAAAAATGTGAATGAGACTAAATCAAATACTGATTCAAACCGAGGTAACAGAGCACCTAGAAAAAAAGACCGTCAACCTCGTCAATCTCGAGAAGACAGACAAAAAGAACAACTACAAAATAGAACCGCTTATGTTGACTCGGCAGCAACTGATAATAACAGGCCAACAAAAGACGTTAATACTCCAAAACCTGAAAAAATAAATCAGGAAAAATCAGCGGCTGTCATTGAAAAAGCAATCACTAAACCGTCAATTGAAACCAAAGCACCTCAAACGGCTAAGCCTTCAGCAACAAGAGCCCCACAAAAAACTGAAGAAAAAATGGATGTTCAATCGTCTCAGGCTAAAAATAAACAAGAGGTCACTGGAAATGATAAGGCATCTTCTATTAAGTCAACTCAACACAAAGAACATAAGACAAATGAAGTTAAAGCTGAAAAACGGACTAACCAGGAAAAATCAGTCTCTAAGAAGACGGTAAATACTGATAACAAAACAGCGCCAGAAGCTGTTCAGCAAACTTCGCAGCAAAGTAAGAAAGTGACGCAGAAAAACGAAACGGCTACTCCTCTGGTGAAAGAGCTAAAATCTTACGCTCCTGCAACCAGGCCTGAACCAGCTGCTCCCATACCTGCGTCTACTCAGTTTAAATTACCTGTTTTTGAGTCAGGTGTAAAAATTACGATTGATGTTAAGCAAAGCAGTAATAATCAAAGCTACAGTCCTATGACGAAGGCAAGCATTCCTTCAGAGTAAATTATCACTCGTTAATTATCGCACTGACAACAAATCGAAAAATACTTAGATTTGCTGTCAGTGCTGATAAAGCTTCGCTAACTAAGATAGACTTTAACTTGATATATTTTATTTAATTTCGTTATAGAAAGACTCTGGTTTTCCCAGATAAAATCCCTGAACCTGTTCGATATTTCTTTCTTTAATTAAAGAAAGCTCTTCTTTAGATTCAATATGAGCCCCTATTACTGTAATTTCAGATTCTCTTGCTGTCTTTACAATAGCATCAATTAAGTTTTGTTTCGGGCTGTTTGTTGCAATATTCCTGGTTAATGAAGTATCGAGTTTAATCGCATCAACAGGTAGTTGTGGCAGGTTTAACACGGTTTGGGAGTTCATTCCAAAATGACTGATAATCACACCAAAGCCTTGCTCCCTCAGGTTCGACAGGTGCTTTTTCCATTCTGAAAAATTAAATAACTCTTCTTCCCCTATTTCAAACCTTAATCTTTCAGGAGGTAAACCTGATTCTCTCCAGATACCGGGAATTTCAGTTCTAAATGCCTGATTTGAAATCGCTTCAACCGAAAGGCACAGTGCATACCAGCTCATATTGGCAGTAGCAGCTGACGATTTGTTTTCACGACAATACTTAACCAGTTTTCTTAACACCAGATTATCAATATCCTTAATTAAACCAAAACGTCTGGCATCGGACATAAATATGGCTGGAGAAATTAACGTTGATCCTTCTTGTAATCGTAAAAAGCAATTTCGCCCTACGATGTTATTTTCATGGGCAATGGATAATACAGACTGTTGAAGTAAGGTAAAGGACTCCTCCTTCAAAGCGCTTCTTAAACGTTGAGACCAGTTTCCCTGCATATTTTGACTGGCCTCATCATGTTCATAAAATGCCCATTGATTTCGACCTTTTCTTTTCGCTATCTGACAAGCCAGATCAGCTTCAGCCAACAACTCTCCGACAGACTGCGCTTTTCCTGACACTCTGGTGACCCCAAGTGAGCCCGTGACGCTATAGACTTCGTCTTGCCAGAATAAAGAAGACTCTTCCAATAATAACCTGTACTTATCAGCCAGTACTTTATGTTGATCGGGGGCAACTCCCGTCAATAGTACAACAAACTCATCTCCTGATAATCGTCCAACATAATCAGTATCGCGAGAACGACCAGATAAACTATCAGCAAGGTTAATTAATAACTGGTCTCCCGCTGCGTGTCCTAGTTTATCATTAATCAGTTTAAATTTGTCGAGATCAATAAACAGCAGTAATGAGATATTGCTAGTTCTTCTCACTCTGAGCAGTTCCTGATTTAATACCTCTTCAAAAGCATTTTTGTTAAGTAATCCCGTGAGGTGATCGTGAGTCAGCTGCCATTGCCAGTTTTTTTCCAGCCGATCCTGCTCTGAAATATCTCTAAAAACAACAACTGAGCCCTGATTTTTATCTCGCTCGCCCAGTAACGTGACACTACATTCAACCGGAAATAATGAACCATCAGCCCGCTTAAACAATGTTCGCCAGTTTCGAAGTTCATCTCCCAACAAATAAGCTTGCTGCAAAAAACAATGTTCGAACGAAGTCATTTGCCCAACATTGTCCGTCGGGTGAATGCATTCATGTGGAAATCGACCGATAATTTCTATTAACGGTTGCCCTAACAAATCCAGAGTGGCCGGGTTAACAAATTGAATACGACCTTCTGAATTAACACCATAGACTCCCTCGGCAACCGAATATAACAAACCAATGAGACGTGCTCTTTCCTGGTCGATCTGTTTCTTTCTTTCAACACTTCGGATCAAAGAACGAACTCGAGTTAAAAATAAATCAGAAGATTCATTTTTAAACATGCACTCTCTGGCTCCTGCATTAAGACATTCATCCACAACCGACTGTTTATATTGTGCGGTTAAAATGGAACAAACTAGCTCATAAGTTTTCTCATTGGCATGAAGCTTTCTACAAAGCTCTGCTCCATTGTCACCGGGCATAAAATAATCAATGATGGCAAGATCATATTGGTGCTCAATAGCCTTTCTCATTCCCTCTTGAGCATCTGATGCAACTTCAACATCAAACCCTGCCTTCTCCAATGCTCGACGATAAGTCATCCGCACTGTTCTGGAGTCATCAACCAATAATATTTTACCAACAGCGTTTTCATTACCGGTTTTTAACAGGCGGCTAACGAAGGTTTTAAAGCGAAGATTTAGCTGTTGTTCAGATTGTTCTTTCAGTGATAATACGGGAGTATCGGGACATCTCAGCGAAAACCTGATTAGAAAATCCTGAAAGCCTGAAGTAGAAAAATCGACAATAATTCCAGAAGGATCTGGGTTAAACTCAAGCCAGTACTGAACTTCCACAGCGGTGTTAAAAACTAGTGCAGATAGCTCTTGCAGTTCTAATTGCTTTAATAAAAATGTTAAATGTTTCGACTTATCCTGTAAAACGATAATCACGAGTGCATAACCAAGCTAAACAGCCCACAAAAGAATAATAAGAATGCAACCTAACTATTTGATTTATAATAATATATTAGTCCTGCCCAATGGTGCCGGTACTTCAGGAATACTAACTTAGAGTCTAGACTATAAACGGACTGGGAGGGAAATATTTTGCGGATACGCCTGGTAAAAAACGTATGGGTTGTCGACGACTGACAGAATCAGAGAGTTTTAACGAGTGAGAAAAGAAATAAGACTTTCCTCACTCCCTGAAGACAACTTAAAATTCTAGCTGCATTCCTATGTTAATGCTTCGGCCAACTCCTTTAACATTATATCCTGAGTAGGTGTATACTTGTGACTTGGCAGGATAATAATCATTATTTAGCAAATTTTCTACGCCAAGAAAGATTTTGAAATCATCAATATACTGGCTAACCGATAAATTAATAACATCATAGCTTTCAACCGGACCTTTATCACCTACCCATAAACCATCAACCTGCTCAAAGCGCTGACGACTACCAACGTTCAGATAATTAACCGCCAGGCTAGTTTCATCCAACGGCTGCCAGTTAAACAATACTGAAAGTTTTGGAGCAGCAATCTGTCGCCCCCCGAGATACTCATCTGTTGATCTGTTTTTTCCTTCAACCCAACTATAACTGGCATTTAAAGATAACTCGTCTGACATTGCATAATCAACCGCCAGCTCAGCCCCCCAGATTTTTTGTGGCGCTCTTACAGGCATATAAACTCCTGTCGCAGGATCGTACTTGTTACTTGTACCTAGCTCTGAAGTACTTCGGTAAGTTGACAACTCTACCTGTAATTTTTCAAACTGACTATTAAAACCAATTTCATAATTATCAATAATTGAAGCTTCAGTGTGTACTAAATTGATATCAGAAACCGTGGCAGTTCTCAGAAGTCGACCCAGATCCGAAATATCCGCTCCCTGAGAATAACTAACGAAGGGGTTAAATGCTGAGTTCATATTG
>JADGFG010000158.1 GCA_016743995.1 Kangiellaceae bacterium
TAATGGGCTTTCTGGCTTTTTTAACTGACTACACTAACAGAGACTTTATCTCGCTATATCAAGCATACACCTGCCGAGCGCTCGTGAACGGTTCTGTGGAATGAATGAAATCATGGATAAGAAGGGGAATGTCTGAGTGCAGCGAGTTTTTCCCTTCCCATGATTTCGCGCTCAACAAATGACGACGGTGAAATCCTATTGCTATCAAAATTTAGGAAAAACCAGTTCGCCTGAAGCGGAAAAGACCTTTTGGTGACTTTTGGGGCTTTGGCCAAAAGTCTCTCGCAAGAAAGCGCAGCCTTGCGAAACAAAGGAGTATAACTATTCTGGTTTTTGATTTTTTAACTAACTGTACTCGATGAACTTCTCAATCTATGGACGAAAAACGCATAAAAATGCTAACATCCGGTCATAAGGAATAAAACAGGGTGTTTGTGTTTTTACTATGTCATTTTATACTTTTCTAATTGTTGCAGCTGTATTAATCCCCATTTTTATCGGGATTGATTTTGTTATTAAAAGAATGTCAAAAAAGAATCAGGAGGATGAGGTTAATGTGGATGAGCACAGCCTGCCTGACACCTTTGTCTATTTTTTACCTTTTGCAGCACTCTATTATTCCGAGCCCTTCTGGCTTAACCTGGGCATGTTGGCTGGCGTAGCTGTTTATGGTGGGCTGCTTTTGCTCATCGCGAACAGAAACAACCACCTGGGTGGCCAGATTGAAATGTTTGTATTTAGAGCCATGGGCAGCCTGATAGTCACCATATTAGGTTATTACATTTTTATTCATGAAGGGGTTTTATCGGATGAAGCGGCCGTTCAGGAAGCAACCACATCTTCTGACAGCTGGCTGAGTTACTGGCCTTATGCAGTCTACGCACTGGTGATTATTCCTCTGCTGTCAAAACCTGCCGATGAAAACGCTGACGCGACCCCCAAGCTGATTGTTGCAATTATTGCTTTTAATACGCTACCGCTATTTACTGACTATTTCTGGTGGGCATTGCTGGCTGGTGTTATTGTTTTTCTGTCAGTCAGTAAGGTAGTGATTGACCGAATGGATGTCACGGTTAAAGGCGGTGCCAGTTTTTTCCTTTCTTATATTTATATGATGGCTGCTATGGCCAGTATTATTGTTTACGCTGTATTGTTTTAATACAGCGTAATAAGAGAGCCTTTTCGTTTAGTCTGACCTGGTAGCCGCTTTAAGGCTACCACTTTACAACACTTAGTCAGTGTATTTCAGCTGGACAGAAACAGTACGCCCACTCTCTTTTATGACACCATCAAAACTACCCGGAGAATAAACATCCTCATCTAAAAGGTTGTTAACAAATACATCAAACTGCAGACTCTCATTAATACGGTAAAACCCGGCAATATCTAATCGAGTGTGATCGGGTAATACAAAGCTGCTCTCATCATCTCCCGGGCGTTCATCCATGTAAACAACTGTTGCACCAATGCTGAGCCCGGGAACAGAATCCAGGTAATAGCGAGACTGAAGCGTTGCCGTATTTAATGGCACATTTGAAAAATGATTACCCTCTATCTCAGGATCATCCGTGTGTTTTACTTCTGTATCAGTGTAACTATAGGCTGCGCTTAAATACCAATCTTGTGTGATGTAACCAAGAACCGATAAATCAAATCCTTTGGACGATGCCTTCCCTGTCGTGACTTCAAAGTCTGAATTTAATGGATCTTCAATCGCTATATTTTCTTTTTCAATCAGATAAGTTGCAGCGCTCAACTGCATACGAGCAAACTGGTGTCGAATCCCCATTTCAATTTGTGTGGCCTGCTCTGCTTCCAGGTTTTTCTTTCCTGATGTGGTTCCCTGTTGGGGAACAAAAGACTCGCTTCTGCTCAGGTAAGCAGAGGTCTGTTGAGTAAAGTCATAAATCACACCCGCCTGAGTTGTCCAGTCAGACTGTTTCAACTTTTCATTGTTTACACTGTTGTCATCTAAATGATTCATTAATTGTTGAGACTGATCAGAATCGGTGTAACGAAGACCTGCTAAAACATGAAAAGCATTATTGACCGTGATCCTGTCTTGAACAAAAAAAGCCTTAACTTCACTTTCTCCAGACAAAGTTCTGTCTCTTAATTTTGCGCTATCCAGTAATTCCATGGCACGATAACGGGGTTCGAACAGATCAATAGATTCGACCCGGTAGAGCTTTACAGGCCGAACACTGTCAGAGTTCTGAAAATTAATCCCCGTCACAAATTTATGGCTCCACTCTCCAAGTTTTATATCGCCAGCCAAATCCAGAATAAAGTCGGTATCTTTACTGTCAGCATCATGACCCACAAAAACCAGACTCTCTAAAGTTCTATTATCGTCAGCTAAACCAAAAGGAACATACTCTTTCCAGTCTGCATCATTTTTGGTGTAACTGTAACTGGCTCTTAACAACAGGTCGTCCTTAATCTCCTGAATAAAGCGCAAGTTACTGCTATATGAATCTCGCCTGGTGTTTCCGTCTTTCCATGATGAATTAAACGATTCCGCTATTTGCCCATTGGGATTCGCTTTAAGCGTTCCGCTCACCGGGTTGCCACCAGGAATGGCTGTCCACTCATTGACTGAATAAGCCCCTTCAAATATCAGGCTGCTCGTATCAGTTAAGTCGATACTGATATTCGGCGCTACAAATGCCTTATTGTAATTCCAGAAATCAACCTCGGACTCCTGCTCCTGATAAGCCATGTTCAAACGTCCATTAACTTTACTGGATAATGCCCCGGTGACGTCCGCAGCACCTCTTACTAATTTATTCTGGCCAACCTGTAGCAAACCACTGGAATAAAATTCTGCCTGCGCTTGTTTAGTCACAATATTAATGGTTCCGCCTGGCTCCATTTGCCCATATAAAATAGATGCTGGCCCTTTTAATACTTCAATTCTTTCAACATTAACCATATCGGTTGGGTGTGCGGTACGTGCCAGACCCAGTCCATTAACCGCTTGTTCAGCATCAAACCCACGCATTAGAAAGTCGTCATTAAACATGTCTAAGGAAGAACCTGTTTTTGAAGCGCCCGGGACAAGCCGAATAATATCACTAAGCGTATCTGCGCCAGTTAGTTCAAAAGTTTCGCTATCAAAAACGTTAATGGTTTGCGGAACAGAGTTAACCGTATCATCCGGCTGCCGACCATAAACAGTAATGGTGTGACTGGACACCGTGGGTTTCGATTGATTGTCACTTTTTTCTTCTGTCGCACCAACACTGAATACGATAGACAGCAAACTACCTGACAGCAGCAGCGACTTAAAGGATGGCATATTTCACCTTATCTTGTTTTGAGATTCAAAAAACAAGATTTTACACTGTAATGATAACCATTATCAATTAGATATAACGGCTTTATTGCAAATGATTATAATTTTCTTTATTATTTGATGGTTTTTCACACTCGCTCATTTCTGGAATTGTTTTGGTCAAATCTGCATCAATCAAGTCGTCTGGCGCTTATCGCCTGGATGTCTTTTACCGCGTATTAATTGCCGCCTTTGGAGGTTATGCACTTTCAGGTAGCATAAGTATTCTGCTGTCTTACCTGTTAACTTTACCGACTGACGATGCGATTGCAACCGCGTCAATGTTCGCTTTTATCATCTATACCGCAGCTATTCTATGGGTATTCCACGCTTCAAGCTGGCAACGTGCACTGGCTTATGTTTCTGGCATAACCCTCTTTGTTACTGTAGTAAGCGCTTTGATCATGTTTTATGAAGTGAAGCAATGAAAACAAATTTTCGTCAATCAATGGCCTGGTTACATACCTGGGTTGGCCTGGTATTAAGCTGGATACTTTATTTCATTTTTGTTACAGGTACCCTGGGTTATTTTGATAGTGAAATTGACCGGTGGATGACGCCAGAAACGCCAACTTACCACGTCCAAAACGATGTTTCTTTACCCATCGCAGAAGCCTACCTGCAACAGCACGCTCCAGATGCTGCGCTCTGGGACATTAACTTACCGATCGATCGAACAGAGCCCTATTTATGGGTAGCCTATAAAACACAACCAGAAAATGGAAAAAAGTCTGGTCGCTTTCAGGAAGAATCATTAAATCCCTATACTGGCCAGACAATTGAAAAACGCGCGACCAGCGGTGGTCAAACACTCTATAGAATGCACTACCGCCTGCACTATATGCCACGCCAGCTGGCCTACTACCTCGTGGGCATTTGTACCATGTTTATGCTATTGGCATTAATTACCGGCATAGTTATCCATAAAAAAATATTCAGGGAGTTTTTCACTTTACGACGCAGCAAAAAACCTTCTTCATGGCTAGATGGACATAACCTGCTGAGCGTTATGTCATTACCCTTTCATTTAATGATCACCTACTCTGGTTTACTGATGTTTCTTTTTACCTATATGCCATTTGCGCTTACCGCGCACCATGGATTTGGCAAAGAAGAACAGCAACATTTTTTCGACCGATACTATAATAACGAGCCGCCAAAGACATCTGGTCAGCCAGCAAAAATGCTAAGTCTTACTCAACTGTATCAAAAAGCCAGGCTGACCGTTGGTGAAGAAACCATTTACCAGATTGAACTCTTCTCACCGAATGATGCCAATGCACAAGTAGCATTCATTTTAAAGCCGAAAAGTGCCACACAATATGGTAGAGAACTGGTTTTAAATGCAATAACAGGAGAAACAATTGATTGGAAAGAGTCACATCAGAGCTCTCGCGCTTTTTATTTTACAATGCTTTCACTTCACGAAGGACTCTTTGCCGACACCTCTTTACGCTGGCTTTATTTTTTAACTGGTTTACTGGGCTCTGCCATGTTGGCATCCGGTATGATTTTATGGACTGTCAAGCGACGAAAAAAAGCCAGAAAAAATGGAGGCGGCTCCATCGGGTATCGACTGACTGAAGGCATGAATATCGCTGCGATAATAGGTTTTCCCATTGCAGTCGGAGTATATTTTCTGTCGAATCGTCTGCTGCCGCTGAACATGACAGACCGTGCTAACTGGGAAGTACACTGCATGTTTATTGCCTGGCTAATGACTTTTATTCACGGCATATTTCGTTCCTGTACTCGACAAGGTGACAAGGCGTGGTGTGAGCAGCTGTGGCTTGCTGGTGCTGTGTTTATTTCATTACCCGTTGTTAATGCTTTAACCACGCAGTGGAATTTTTACACCAGTTTAACTGAGAAACAGTGGATTTTTGTAAGCTTTGATCTTGTTGCCGTTTTCTTTGCTATTACCTGCTTAATGGTTGCACGCTATTTAACAAAGCTGTTTTTTTTCGATCAGCTTGCTATTCCTTCCCAATCAAAATCGACCGCATTGGCGAACAAGGCCTGATACCCGATGAAGCTACTTCTTATTTTAATCATGTATCAGGCATTCACCTGCCTGTTAATTGCCATGCCTAAATATAACAAACAACTAAAACAGTTTTGCCTGCTAAACGCCAGGCAACAATCGGCTTTTAAGTTCAGTGGTTACTTACTTTTAATAAGCAGCCTGTTTTTACTGGTAGAAGTATCTGGCTTAAGTAATGGCATTGTCTGGTTTTTTGCAATATTCACTTTATCTGGCAGTGTATTAGCATTATTGTTTAGCTTCTTGCCAGAACTAGCTATTTTACCAGTTAGAATATTTGTAGTTTTGCGTTCCCCTGACAAACGACTTCATTTTAGCCCCATTTTTCTACTTTGTTTTTATGCTGTACCGACATTGTTTTTTATGGTTAATTTTTAACTGCGTATACCCCAATACCAATCACCATTAGCATTCGAAAAAAGTATCCGAGAAAAGCATCGAGGAAAGCTATCCAAAAGAGTTTAAACTAGAAGCCCTTCAAATCAAAGGGAATCAAAGGGGTCAGAGTTATTCGAAATCAAAGGGGTCAGAGTTATTGATTGCAACCCTGCCGATATTTCTCCGACTTTCTATCCCCGCCTCGCTACTCTGGCGATACTCTTCGCCCTGCCTGTTTCTCTATTTGAGCCTTAAAACCATCATCCCCCAAAATCAAAGGGGTCAGAGTGATTGATTGCAACCCTGCCAATATTTCTCCGACTTTCTATCGCCGCCTCGCTGCTCTGGCGATACTCTTCGCCCTGCCTGTTTCTCTATTTGTGCCTTAAAACCATCACCACCCAATACCCATGCTTTATTCACCGCATCTCGAATTTCCTTTAGCGTATAATCCGGTATATCCCTCTCAAATAGTGCCGTATATCTTTTTTGCCGAGTTTTATCTGTTTTCGCCAGTGACAAATAACATACATGCGGCGTTATCAGTTTAATCGGTTTGCCCAGCGCATTTTTATGATAACTGGACCAGGGATATTCTGCAGGATGTTCAACCATATGGGCTCTGACCGGATTAAGCTCGATATAACGACTCACTATCAGAAAATACTTTTCACTATCTACCAACGTCGATTTATACCTGCCCTGCCATAACGTACCGGTTCGTTCATGTTTCTGCTTGATGTAACGAACATAATAACGACCCAGCGATTGAATAAGGCGACTGACGCCATCTCCTTCTTCTGGCGTAACCAGTAAATGAACATGATTTGTCATCAGTACATAACTATGCACCGCTACCTGATATTTCTCACTATACTCATTTAGCTTTGATAGATAAACCGTATAGTCCTGCTCATCAAAGAAGCAGACCTGTCGGTTATTCCCTCGCTGCATTACATGCTGCGGCACTCCCGGCAAATTAAGTCTTGGTAATCGCGCCATCATTTTATCCCTGATAAGAAGATTTATTATGTTATACCAGCAAGGCAATAATATCAATAACTCTGACCCCTTTGATTTTAGTTAAAGTCGCATTTCCAGCGCTTTCGAACAAGATTATCTTGTGGCTGTCCTTTTAATTTACAATATTATCGACACTAACTATTGAGCTCTTCCAATTCCAAAAATATATCCTGCAAGTCACCATTAATAATTTCATTTTCGTTATCACTAGCAGATAACTTAAACTCTTCGTCGACACCATCTAAGGAAGAGACACCATCTAGGACACCAAACAAGTTAGAGACGGTATCAACTGACACCTGTCTCATTATTTTGAAAAGGGCTTCCTTTCCGTTGTCATCCAAGCCGCTAAACAACTTTAAGGCTTCTTTCCAATATTCATCTGTCGCTTCAGAAGCATTCGTATTTTCAAACAAATCGCGATAGAGCGATTCATTCTCTTCAACTATAGACTTCTTAACTTCTTTAACAAAATTTTCAGGTTTCATCGTTATCACTTTTTAAATGCTTTTGGATACATTTCTTTATTTAATTTGACTAGCTCTTGTAGCTTGCTATTGGGTATTTCTGGGTAGACTCTTCTCAGCTCTTTAATATCTCTTGCAACAATTTTCCTAGCTGTATCCAAGCCTTTTGTGCTTCTGGAAACGATACCATTGGGCCCTTTTATCGTATGACCAACCTTAGGAACTAATATCGCTGGTGCAGTAGCAGGATCATACCCATCTACCGCTTTTCTCATTGCCGCTTTCTGTCCGGCATGGTGAGCATCTAAACCAGAAACCTGCCCTTTAAGATCTTTAAATCAAAGGGGTCAGAGTCTGAGCCCTTTGATCTGTGCGAGTTTTCCCATGGGCAGACTGTCTATTTAAGGTTTAGTTATTCTGAAACTCAAAAATCTTTCTTAACATATAAAAACACACTTCCTATCAAGGGCAAAAACACAGAAACAACAACCAATCTAGCAACTTCAAGCTTATTCCTTTCTTTCTTAAATAAGAAAAGTTCTATACAAGGGTAAAACCAGACAAAAAGACCGACTACAGCCATTAATGGGGCCAAAAAAAAGTTTGACATCCTCTCTCTCAATCCGTCATTAATATCAATAGTGAACAAAATGCTCATAATCACAAAGCAAGCTAACAATATCATTAACAAACATCTAAAAACAGTTCGGCCGTTATACTTCATTGTCTTTATCCTTATTCGTGTTTTTAACTATTGCGTAAAGACTAAAATTAATATTGACAAAGGAATAACACTCAAAGAAACCAGCATATCACCAACTTCAAACCTGGCAGAAACGTCTACAAAAAAATAAGACTTCCTCCCCAGCCACAGGAACTCTCATCTATAGTTTAAATACCTTAAAACTCATAAGCTGACTATCCGTTACTTGCGACCAATGAGCAGACTGTCCAGCCTTTACTTTGAGAACAAGCCATCACTGAATGTCAAGTTCAAATTGCATAATGACTAAAGCCTCTTTATCTTTTGAACTCTCCTTAAACTTGTATTTTTTTAGAGCTTTTATGCTATTACGCCCTATACTTCTATTATATTTTTTATTTAGTATTTTGGTATTAGTAACATTAAGCGAATGATCTATGTAAAATTTAATGGCTATACAAGCAATCAACCCGGTATTTCTAGCTTCTTTTAACTCGGCGTAAATATTCTCTCCATGCGGAAGCAAAGGCATTTCTTTTTTTTCAATATAGTGTTCACTTAAAGCTAAAAGCTTTTGATCCTTTTCGGACAATACACCCTGACAAGAATATTCTATTGCACATGCATTTTGGCAAAAAATTAATAACGCTATAGTTAATATTTTAACTTTTATTTTACTCATTACTTCACCTTATAATTCATTGCGTTATTATCTGAATAGTGAGTACGCAAAGGCATACCTTTTTCAATGCCTATGACTCAAGGTCCTTGCGGAATGCTATACCTTTGCGGGCTTTTCAGCCCAATTGGCTCCGGTTTATCTCAGTACAGTGGCAGCCCCCGTATTTCCATCTTTCAGCTTGAACATCCATTACTTCTTCAAAATAGCCCCCAGGCCATGCTTACTCATTAAATAATAGTTATCAACTATTTCCTTCCCTTTATACATTTCAAATGATTGATAGGCAATAATCCCAAACTCTCTGGTATAGATAAAATTTAAATCTCTAAGCTCTTTATTTTCCAACTTTTCTACTGCATCAATAAGGTATAGTTTCACCTGCTTACCCCTGAAAAAGGAAACAGATTTTCTTTTTACAGAATAATGTATAGTTTCATCTTGCCAGCTTGAAATATCATCAATTTTATCTGCCGGTATAACAAAACCAAATATATTGAACTGAGAACACGCTCTGCAAACACTTGCATACAGACCTGAATCATGATCAGACAAACGTACAAATGGTTTTAAATCTTTTTCTACATATTCGTATTTAATTATTCGCAAATCTTGTGATGTATATTTAGAATCATAATTGTATTCCAACGCATTTATTTTTATAGAAAACATTATAAAAATGGCAAGTACTAACTTTATTACTCTATTCATTATTCATACTCCCGCAAGAACTTCATATACATGTGTGCTTTACGCTCTTTTGAAGCACCGAAAGGCTTCCGGTAGGTTCCATCATCGCGCTGTCTAAACATTAAATGTTGAGTCATGTGAGCTCCCTCATGGTGAATAAGGTCCAGAAACCCTTTTCTACCAGCTCTAAGACTTGAAAAACCATATCCACTCTTTGATGGTTCACCTCCTGTTCCAAACACAGTCCTGGCTCCTCGATAAACTGTTATAAACGGTGAGCCACCAGCATTATCTATTCCCGCTTCAGCAGATTTAAAGAGATTATTACCTATTTTTGGCTCTGATGGGTTATATCTAAAATCGGCAATTTTTAATGATTTACTTTCCTGCCTTAACGCAGTAAGAAATTCATCGGATAGTCCACTATTTTTTAAAGCATTTTCAACCGTCTTCATATGTAAGCTCAGCGCCTAATCAGCCAGGTACATAACTTTATTATCCATTTCAGTCATATCCCCAGCATTAACACCTTTTGCAAGCTTAAAATGTTTTGGCTTCCAATTATCTGGCACCGAAACATCTTCAATATTTTTTTCCCCTCCATCATCACTCCTCCCTGCCGAAGAGCCAATATCCTCAACTGTCAATTTACCAGATGAATGAAGCGTTCCTTTAATACCTTTTTCAGTAACGGTAAAAGAATCAATTTTGGTGACCGTATCACCACCTTTATCAAGATATAAATTACCATCTTTCTTGAAAAGTTTGTCACCTTCTTCCAGCGACTCCGTCACATCAGGTTTTGTACAATCACCAGTCGCCCCCACTTCACAAGAAGTATAACCAGTCGGGTCAACACCAGCAAGTGGGTTATTCATTACATAGGAATACGGGTTCAGGCTTTGTGAATTTCCCGGATCCTGGATAAACGGATCAACCGACATAAAGCGTCCCAGATTATAATCATAAACCCGTCCATTCATGTGGATCAGTTCTACGTCATCCAGATGTTCATGATCGGTAAAACCACGAGAAGTTAACGCACCCAGCCCATTCAATGGGTCATCCAGTTGCGCCAGCGTTGCCGGGCTAAGGCTTTCTCCATTGCTCTTTCTCGGTTTACCAAACGGATCGTAACTACGTTCACTTTCAATAACGCCAGCCTCATCAGTTAGCGTGCTGGCACTGCCCAGACGATCACGGTG
>JADGFG010000159.1 GCA_016743995.1 Kangiellaceae bacterium
CAATTAATTGCATTATTAATAAAAAATATCATACGTTCAGACTTTACAAATTTGCGCCAGAGTACTTACTCTGCAAACTAACTTAGTATATTTTTTAAACAAATACAAATAAATTATAACTTAAAAACTATCCGAGTTTATTCCAGGATCTCTCTGAATGAAATTAGCACACCTGATAAATTATTCATTTGTTATATTATTATTACTCACGGGTTGTAATAATAATGTAACAAATGAAGCTGTTAAAGTCGCAAAACCATTAGGAGAATCCCCGCCCAAAGAGGAAGAGGAAATTCAGCCCGTCCAGGGATTGACCATACCAGCCAGAATCAGTATAGACCAACTCACTGAATTAGAACCAGGCTCCTCTTCATTAAGTAAGCTCGTCGTTGAGCAATCAAAAGAAAGCGATTCACAAATTCCTTTTACTTCAAAAACTTCACTAACGTCAGCTCAAAAACCGCTACCAGCCACAAAATCTTTTGATGCACCAGGGACCGATTATAGTAGAGATTCAACCCGCTCATTTTTTTGGAGTGAATCACTATCAAAGCTTGATACTATCAATGCATTACTATGTATGATTCAACAGATAGCGACAAAAGAACTGGTCAATAAAATTTATATCGCGAAGATAAACCTGAGCAGGTGTAACCGGTTCCAATATTCTGACGGCGACAACGTGGCAAACGAAAAAGCAGACACCTGGTACGAATTATGGACGGTTGACTCCAGAAGAGAAGACAGCAGCTCGCCTCAAAAAATAAGAATATGGCATTCAGAAAATGCAACATTCAAATCAGACCTTTTAATGGAAGTGACTATCAGACAGTCTCCAGAAACTGAATCTCCGCTTGGTGATTTTACACTAACCTGGAAAGCGTCCAACGAACTCAACAGTGCCCCCCACTCAACGGTAAACGCTACAATACAAACAGGCCTGTCGAATAATAAACAACATTTTGAGTATGTCTTATTAAATGATCGATTTGCATCAAATCTGGTAATTATCAATTCAGCTCGTGTAGAGCTGGAAGAGTCCGATCAAACAAAAGGCTCAGGCAAAACTTTATCTAGAGAAATTACACCTCGTTCAGAATCTCAGTCTGAATATTTGCTGACTTATAACAAGTCCTATCTTCTACACCAGAAAAACGACAATTCAGATCGAGTTTACTCTCCGTATTGCTACAACAGAGATTTCACAGATGAACATGTCTGGTCTTACAACCTTTACCATGAAGCTGATGGTTCCAGAGTAAGACACAAAGCTTTAGATTTTATCTATACACATACCAGCGATAATGATCGTAACTGGTATCCAGTAAGAGATAACCCATACATTGATGAGGATTTTAACCTCAGTTACATCAACAGAATGTTGACTGGCATCCCTCTTATTACAAACGAAAATGACATGGAAGTTCCCGCTTTCTCTCTGAAAAGTGGAACACTGCTAACTGATCAGACCAGAAACTATGTCGTTAAAGCTAATACCTCCAGTAAACATTTACGGCTGACCGATTTGAATAACTGTATTAACCCTCCAGCTGCACTGAGCTTTACCAAAGCACAATCTATCAGCCTGCTCACTGCTGAAGATATCCCGCCGGTTAACTTTCACCAAACCGATAAACCTGAAATCGATGAACCACCATCAGTCATCGATGGAAATATAATAACCCCGTAACAAAATTAAGGATTAATGTTGATAAATGTCAAACTTATGAAGCGACACTATACAATTTTTATTCAGAATTATGTATGATGTGAACAAAGTTCAGGCAAACAAACAATTCAAAAAAATCTCGTAGCGAGATTCTTTTATGGAGTTATATGCGTTTAATCAAAATTTTTATCTGTTTTCCCATCGTTATGCCGATACTTGTCGCATGTAATAATAAAGTGACTGAAAAAGCAGTTGAAACAACTCAGGTTTTTGGCTTACGTACACCAGAAAGAATAAACATTGTTGTAGAACAAGACGCTACGACTAAACAGCAGCCCCCCCAATCCTCCAGTCAACCTGTTCAAAAAAGCGCACTTAAAACCAGACTAAAGAGCCTGGATGATCCGGAAAGTGATTACTCAAAAACGTATACCAGTATTTATTTCTGGGAAGAATCTACGGAAACACTCAAATTTGTCAATATGGCCTTATGTCATGTCAGTCAACTGGGTTCGCACACCAAAGAACTCGTCAATGAAACCTATACAGCTCTGGTTAATATGGATCGGTGTTACTATCGATACGAAAACAAAAATGGGGGTGTGAAACCCACCCCGGAAGAAGTAAGTCAATATGAATTATGGACTGTTGAATCAACACGCGACTCAAATGATACCGCCCAATTACTTCGTATCTGGTACCCGGTAACCTCTGAAGAATCAGTCATGTTCGATGTTGTCATTAATGAATCTCCAACACCAGAGTCGCCCTACGGACATTTTTCGATGAGCTGGAAAGCAACCCATGGTTTTAAGGAGAATGAATCAGTTGTCAGGGGGGTCATCCATGCCGCGATTAATAAAGATGGCAATCCGCAATTTAAACACTTCGCCCAGGGTAACGGAGTGAGTGATGCGGTTAAAACGATAATCGACAATGAGAACGCATCCGCGATAGCCAAAGCGACATCAGTAGTGAAAACCCCAGAGATTGAAGAAGCGAAAGAATTTGCGATATCCTACAACTCCAATTTTATATTAACTAATAAGAGCAAGAATGACGTAAACGAACTAAGCTGCAGTTCACGGAACAATTTGACTGAATACGCCAGGGAGTACAAACTCTTTAATGAAGACGGTTCTGGCGTTAGTATTAATGAAGGTTTTCCATTTGCATCAACAATAACCAGCGCCTATTTACCTGACCAGTCCATCACCGGATTCATTGATCATAGTGGCATGTCAATTCATTCCACACTACCTGCTCAAATGGACAAAGCAGATATCAGTTACATTTTAAAACAGCCTGATGCCCAATCTAAAACCGAAACTCGCTATGATACAGTTCACTCTCCCGGCAAATTAATAAAATATGTCAGTTCGAAAATTCCGTTGACAGAACTAGATGGTAATCGATTTGTTCTGTCTGAAACGAACAGTATGTATTTTGTTGAATACACCAGTGATTTAACGCTTAATGATGAAAGAACAGTAGCCAATAAAGGCTTTTATGTCATCGAAAAAATTGAAAGCTTAGTGCCTACTAAAGTGCCACTTAGAGAATTAACTAATGATACGCTTGAATTTTATTCGGAAGAGCCCACATTTAGCGATATTACTTATAATAAACTCACCGACGCTGAGCACATTAATGTGAGGACAGGTAGTCCCGTAAAGAATAACGATAGCGCTTTGTTTAACAATCAGCCTGAAGTTAAACTTGCCTGCTATAAAAATTGCCCAAAACCAAACCTGACCCAGGCACAGCTTGAAATGACTGGTCAGAATACCCCTTTTTATCCAGACTCAGATAACATTGACATGCCAGCAGCACTTTACCATTTTAAGCTCAACGATCTGACATTAAGAGATGAAAACAACCAGATTATCGCTATTGCCAGTGGAGAGCAAGCCGCGACAACAGGCCCGTACACACATATGATAACTTCAGGTTTAATGGTACTTGAAAACACACCGCTAACAGCCCCTTCAGAATTAGAAGGTCATTCATTAACTTTCTCCTGGGAAAGCAGCTTGCTCGAAGAAGCCTATTCAACGCACATTCGCCAACCAGGAGAGCTAGATTTTTACTCTTTTGAGCGAAGTAAGTTTTTTACTTACATGCATAAAAATGAAAATGATCGAAACCTTTTACCTGGTGAAGTTAGCCCCTATGTCAATCAGACCTATATTCTGGAATACTCCGACTCAAAAGGTCTCAAAGGAATTCCGGAAATTCCTCCTCCAGCAGGATACTTTCCAGTACCCGCTTTTTCTCTAAAAGATAAAACAGTTTTATCTTATGTAGATATCGACACAAACAATACCGTCAATTTTGTTACCAAGGCCACACTGGTCGAACAACACCAAAAGCAGTTAAGTGAAATAGCCAACTGTACAGCTGGCGAGTTTCCACTAAACCTGGAGCAGGCAAATGCCATAGTATTACCTACAGCTAATGACCTGAAAGAAATAAACTTTACAATAGACGATAAACCAGAGGTTACGGGTCCTCCCAGGGTCATCAATGGTAAACTGGTACAACAATAATTTAAAAAATGTATTACAAAGAATTAAAGTGTAATCTTAAATTATAAAAAGTCCCATTATTATAAACTCAAGAGACCGATATAACAGACTTCACTGATATCGGTCAGCCTTTCTAAAGACTCTTAGCGCCACCGTTACTTTTACGTAGCTGGGCAACTTTTTCTGAACGACGAACATCATTAATCACATGAACCAATGCACGAGCAGTGGAACGGATAATGTCCGTGGCTAACCCCATGCCATGAAATATCTTATTGTTATACTCAGCAATAATATTAACCTGCCCAAGGGCATCCATCCCCTTCGAAGTTGAAGCCACTTTAAAATCTCTTATTTCAAGCTCATATCCGGTAATTCGGCTAATACAGCTACACATAGAATTAACCGGGCCATTACCTATTGCCGCTTCCTTGATTTCTCTATCACCACAAAGCAAAGCTACAGTCGCTGTTGCAGTGTCTTCTATTCCAGACTGAACATTTAACGACTGAAGTTGATAAAAATCATTTTCAGTATCCAGGTTACTAAAAAAGACTAATGCTTCCAGATCATAGTCAAACACCTGACCTTTTTTATCGGCTAGCCGTAAGAAACTTTCATACAATTTATCCAGCTCAAAATCCTGTTCATCATAACCTAGCTCTATCATACGATGTTTAATAACATGCCTGCCCGAACGTGAAGTCAGATTTAGTTTATTCGTATTTAAACCAACCGTTTCAGGCGTCATAATTTCATAAGTATTCTGACTTTTTAATACGCCATCCTGATGAATCCCAGAAGAATGGCTAAATGCATTGCTACCGACAATAGCTTTATTTGACTGAATAGGCATGTTACACAAATTAGCAACTAATTGACTGGTACGATGAATCTCTCTCGCATTAACCCTGGTTGTAACGCCTAACAAAGACTGGCGAGTTTCAAGGATCATTGCAATTTCTTCCAGAGAGCAATTACCTGCTCGTTCACCAATACCATTCACAGTGCATTCTATTTGCCGAGCACCAGCCTGAATGGCAGCAATTGAATTAGCGACAGATAACCCAAGATCATCATGACAATGAACGGAAATGATTGCTTTATCAATGTTGGGTACTCGATTAAACAGAGTTTCAATAATTCCACCGAACTCTGAAGGGACCGTATAACCAACAGTATCAGGAATATTAATTGTCGTCGCTCCGGCATTAATTGTTTCCTCTACCATTCGGCAAAGGTTATCGATCGGAGTACGACCAGCATCTTCACAAGAAAACTCAACATCATCAGTATAATTACGTGCTCGCTTAACAGAGCGAACAGCCATACCTATAACATCTTCAAAACTTTTTCGCAGTTTACTTTCAACATGTATTGTCGATGTTGCAATAAAAGTATGAATCCGAAAAGCTTCTGCGACACTTAATGCCTCTCCTGCGGCATCAATATCCTTATCAATAGCCCTTGCCAACGCCGCAATACGACTATTTTTAATTTCTCGAGCAATAAATTGTACTGACTCAAAATCACCAGGTGAAGAAACCGGAAAACCTGCTTCAATAACATCAACTCCCAGGCGCTCCAGAGCATAAGCAATTTGTAGCTTTTCCTTACTGGTTAAACTCGCCTGCAGAGCTTGCTCACCATCTCGTAAAGTAGTGTCAAAAATAATAACTCTATCGTTATTGCTCATACTCTTAATGCCTTTATATTAAATGAGGTCAAATATAGCTATAAAAAACCCGCTCAGTGAGCGGGTTTTGATGTTTTATCAGTTTTATTGTCAATTTCAACCAAACATCAGATCCCACCCCACCAGAAAAGGAGGAGAAACGGGAGCAAAATCAGGCTTAAAATCGGGTTCATCAAAATTGGTTTTACACCATAAAAATCAACAATAGTGAGCTTAGTTTTATCCACAAGCAGACTATTGTCAAGGATTTTATAGCTATTGAAAAAACGCCCTGCATCTCGAAAACCAATAATCAATTGTTTGGCCCTTATTTTCATGCAGCCAAGCTTTCCGTAACGGTAAAGGGAACTCATGTTTGAGAACGCCGCAGTGTCCATATTTGTGAACAGACATACAGATCTTAATTGTCAATGCAATAAAAAAGGCGGCCATGGCCACCCTTTTACTGAGCTATTAGCTTTAATCAATTAACATAAAAAACCTACTCAGTCACATCACACATCAATCGGTCTTTTTTACAACGCATGCGCTCACCTGACTTTTCACACTTTTGAAGAGCAATTCCCATAGCTTCAACCTTTGAAGAGGCTTTACCAATAAAAGTGCCATTAAAGGGGGTAGAGATACTACATACATGCTTTTTAACACGCACAGGTGTCTTTATTGGCACGATAATCGTTTTAGGAGGATTCACTCGCCTGGTAGGAAGCTGGCTAACCGGTGCTCTCACAGCAGACGCTACAGGCATGTTCATTAAACGGTATTTATTGTTCAGGACAATTTTTTCGAGTTCTCTTAATTTTCGCTCAAGTGAATCCACGTCCTTTTGAAGATATTCAACTTTATTGTTGAGTCGCTCATTTTCTCGACTAAGATCTTCTTTCGAAGTTCGAGTTCGATTAGCATACTTTTCAGACTCTCTATGTTTAGCGTAATCGATAACACCTGTCAGCACGTCTGTTTGCTCAAAAGCAAAAGTATGCGCCGTTACAAACATTAGCGCTAACGACAAACTGGCAATCACTTTAGAACTTGAAGGTTGTCTCTTTTTCATTTTTAATTCTCTTTGAATCAACGATAAAATGCAATATAGCAAAATTTTTCTGAATTTGACCTGAACCAGGTTTATAGCAGGTATTTTAACCTGATTTTACCGCAAAAAAATCAATACTCAGACCAACCCGGCTCAAAGCGGGATTCTTTCAGGCTCAATTTTGTCTGTCTCAACCGCTCGCTGAAAGCACTTCCTTTTTTTAACATAAAGCCTGTAACTAATACATCAATCAGAGTCAACTGTGCTATTCGCGAAGACATAGGCATATATAAGTCAGTATCTTCAGCGACGTCCAGGGATAATACTATATCGCATTGGTGAGCCAGAGGCGAACCAGCAGCGGTAATACCGAGCACAGAGGCCTGCTTGGCCCGAGCCAGGCTGGCGATTTCAACTAGCGCTCTTGTTCTACCAGTATGCGAAATGACAACCAGAACATCACCTTTCTGGCTATTAATTGCACTCATTCTCTGCATCAGAATATCTTCGAAATAAACGACAGGCAGGTTAAAACGAAAAAATTTATTATGAGCATCATTAGCTACAATCCCCGATGCTCCCAGACCGAAAAAAGATATTTTTGCTGCATTGGATAATAAATTAACTGATTTTTCAATATTCAGAGGATTTAAACCTTTCTGAGCCATCTCCAGATTAGCCATGGTTGATTCAAATATCTTGTCAGTATATTCTTTAGCATCATCTTTTTTATTAACATGGCGGCTCACATAAGGGATCCCTTTAGCCTGGGCCAGACATTGCGCCAGCTGCAACTTAAAGTCTGGAAATCCTTTTGTTTCAAGTCGGCGACAAAACCGATTAACCGTTGGCTCACTCACTTCAGCCTGTTCAGCGAGCACTGCAATAGTGAAATGAATGATCTGCTCTGGTTGATCTAATATGACTTCCGCCACTTTTTGTTCTGATTTACTAAGTTTATCTTTCTGTCTTTCAATTTTTTCTAATATATTCATAAAGTTAGCCGATAATTTCGCTAGTGAAACGGTTTGGTGAAGCGAGTAGTCAGTTAAGAGTTTTATTGTAATTTAATTACAACAAGTTGAGTATAACGTAGAAAAAGGCCCAATTCAGCACTGTTTTTCTCTCGAAATAGACACTTTATGTAATTAATTTACAAAATAGCTTTACTCACTGCCAATCTGGCGCTAAATTAACAACGACCTGACTTTAAATAGCTCAATTAATCAAATCAAAACCAATAAAGAGACAATCCTGTATGGATAAACCTGATCCTCAATTTACCGGTGACATTGTTATTTTTGGTATTCTTGGTGATCTTGGCAGAAGAAAATTGCTTCCTGCCCTCTTTCAGCTTGATGCTGCAAAGCTAATTCACACCGACTGTCGAATAATCGGCGCTGCCATAGATGAGTTATCAGTAGATAGTTTCGAGCAACAAATCAGAGAAAACCTCAAAACTTTTATTCCTGAAGAAATTGATGACTCCTCTATCAATCGTTTTATTCAACGATTCAGTTACCAGCAGCTCGATTTTACCAACATTAACGCTTTTGATTTACTTGCAAAATTAGTTAATCAGAATTCATCAACACGTATCTACTATTTTTCTACCCCCCCCTCTATTTATGGCGACATCTGCAATGGACTTAACTCGGCTCAGCTCATTTCAGAAAATGACCGAGTTGTCATAGAGAAACCGATTGGGAATTGTTTGAAGTCTTCACAAATCATTAATGAACAGGTTTCCAGGTTCTTTGATGAAAACCAGATTTATCGTATCGATCATTACCTGGGTAAAGAAACCGTATTAAATTTACTCGTCTTGCGATTTGCAAACTCATTATTTACAACAAACTGGGACCGCAACTGCATTGATCATGTTCAAATTACAATTGCAGAAAGTGTTGGAATTGAGGGGCGATGGGGTTTCTACGATAAAGCTGGTCAAATGAGAGATATGGTTCAGAATCACTTACTACAAATATTATCTCTATTAGCTATGGAGCCTCCAGCCAGCCTCAATGCAAATAGTATCCGCGACGAAAAGCTTAAGGTACTCAAAGCGCTTCGTCCAATCAACCGACTAAATATCAATGAAAAGACCGTAAGAGGTCAATATACTTCCGGATACCTCGACGGAAAACCTGTACCGGGATATCAGTCAGAGGAAGATGCAACCATCAATAGCTCAACTGAAACATTCGTTGCCATTAAAGCAGAAATAGATAACTGGCGCTGGTCAGGCGTACCATTTTATCTTAGAACCGGAAAAAGAATGCCAGTTAAACAGAGTGAAGTGGTCGTGCAATTCAAACAGCAACCCCACAATATATTTAAAGACAATTACAATAAGCTACCGGCAAACAAGTTAACTATTCGTCTACAGCCCGATGAAGGCGTTGAGCTGCAAATGATGAATAAAATTCCTGGCATATCCCCACAAATGAATATTCAACAAAATACTCTCGACTTAAATTTTTCAGACGCCTACCATAATAAGCGAGTTATCGAAGCTTATGAAAGATTACTTCTGGAAGTTATTAATGGGAACCAGTCATTATTTGTACGACGAGATGAAGTTGAAGCAGCGTGGCAATGGACGGACAGTATTATTGACGCCTGGCAGATGACTAACGATCTGCCAGAAGGTTATGCAGCAGGTACCTGGGGTCCAGTCTCTTCATTTTCCCTGATTGCACGTGATGACAGACACTGGGTTAAGTAATGGCAAATCTGAATCAATTTTCCAGTCGAACTGAACTTGAAATGACATTAACAGACAGAGTTGAAGCTCAGTTAAGGCTCGCTATCAACAAGAATGGACATGCCAGCATGGCCGTTTCTGGAGGAAGTACTCCTAAAGACTTTTTTAAACGATTATCAACCAGAAAACTTCCATGGAACAAAGTGACAATTACGCTAACCGATGAACGCTGGATTCAAACAGACAATAAAGAGAGCAACACTTACCTGGTACGAAAATACCTGCTACAAAATGAAGCTCGACATGCTAACTACTTTGGCTTAAAAAATACTGAAACACTTTCTCAAACAGCACTCGATAATTTAAACATTGCAGTTAAGAAAAAATTACTCCCTCTTGACGTACTAATTCTTGGCATGGGAGAAGATGGCCATACCGCTTCTCTTTTTCCGTGTAGCGACCAAATCAGACAGGGATTACAACAACCCAACGATAAATCTCTCATAAAAGTGACTCCCGAATCAGCAAAGCACCAACGAATTAGTTTTACCTTTGATGCCCTATCAAAAAGCCACTCAATCTTTTTGCACATTTATGGCTCTCAAAAAAAACAGGTTTATGAACAAGCTCTTAACTCAGATAATTCTATTCAGATACCAGTAAGCGCTTTTTTAAAAAATCAGAACAACCCGGTTCAAGTATTCTGGGCCGAATAAAAAATCAGTGAATTAATTTTAATTATGAATAAAGATAT
>JADGFG010000160.1 GCA_016743995.1 Kangiellaceae bacterium
GGTAACACCATCACGGCTTACCGGATCGACTTTTCTCCAACCCGTACCAGCGATATATCCCCAGCAGTTTTTACTATGATGTGACGTAAATGTTTTGCTGATATTAACATTGCTTTTCCATTCTTTTGCAGCCGCACCGCCAACATTAACCTTTGCAGTAATATTGCTACCTGAGCGTGTTATATGAGTAACAGACACTTTAGAATCTGCTCCTGAATAACCTTTACTGTTGGGGGTTGTTGTTTTGGTGAACGAGTTTTTACCCGTTTGTGGATAGGGATCCGTTGCATCACCACTATTGGCGTTCTTGTTCAGGTCGCGCCGACCATCACATTGCTCAATGTCAACCAGGTAACGATTTTCATTTGTATTGTTGGTTCGGTTATCATCCACATGCTCAATGATTAAACCATCCCCGGGCAAGTTTGCATCGTATCCGCTTTTCTGACGATTACTGAGCAAAAAGTACTCCTTACTATTCACGCTACCAATAGGTAATTTAAAAACCGCTTGATGAGACTTGTAGGGCTTAACCGTAATATTTTTCGCGCTGTTATGAATAACAGTCGGACTGATCCAGCCTGCTTTCAACTTACACCAGGCTGTTGGGTGAGCAGGTGTATTTCCGCCGTTGTTCCAGCTTCCGCCAGCCATTAAATCCCAACGACCAGTGCCACGACTGGAATAATCAGTGTCATATAAGTCGGGCCAGCCCATCAGCAAATGTCCCAGCTCATGACACATCACACCCACACGCCCATTTTCTGGAGCCATGAAATAACGGTCAATTTTTACCCCATCAACAGACTTGGGAGAAATCCCCCATTTGTGGGACCAGAAATCACCTTTGTTACCAGACTGTTCACCACCAATACCGGCACAAATAACCACAAGTGATTCAACTTTTCCATTGCCACTATTATCATAGTTAGCAAAGTTAACATGGGGTGCAGCAAGATCGATTAAGTCTTCAACCAGCTTCTGCGCATTACGTGGATAACTACCAAAGCCATAGTTATTGTTAGTGTAATAACTTTTGCTTTTAGGGGCGCGATACCAACCAGTAGTAGTTCCATGGCCACTCACTTCTCCGGTAACATCCAGCTTATTGTAGGAAACTTCTCGATAATATTTCCTGACACTATTTTGACTGGCTGAAAAAAACAGATTGTTAAAGTGACTACTGGTTTGTGTTGCAGCTTTATCTGAAAAGTCAGCAAGCAATACGATAGCTTTACGTCCACCAACCACCGGAGCTGCTTCTGTCGCGTAATTTTGCGATCGCGTTTTTTCTGGCCGACCGGTAATTAAAGTGAATGTTCTCATGTCAAGAATATCTACCTGGTCGTACTCGGCTAGTTCTTCACCAGCTTCAAATACTTTTTTGGTATTGACAATTTTATCAAACACTTCATCCGTCGGAGGCATTATGCATAAATGTTTGCACATAATAGTTTTCCTCAAAGTTTAAAGTTTTATTTGTTCAGAAAGTTTGTTTCTGAATCTATTCTCTACTGACTCGGTTCGATTTTCACATGATGGCCTCCTTGCATATCCAGGATTAAAATTAAATTTTTGCTACAGGTTTGTTCTAATAAACTAGTGTTACCAAACCTGAAAACATCTCATCAAAATAATAAGTTTTCAGAATTCAGTTATATGTTTATTGCAAGCGCAATAAGTTTAACGCGTTCATCTCGCCTGATTCACAAAAACAAAAAATACGTTAAAGTAATCATACGTTCGGAACGAAAGAGGCAGTCACGAGGAAGGTGTTAAGTTTTTCTGGGGAAATTAATTTTATTGAAACAATAACTAAAATAACTAACAAAAACATTTGTCATGGAACGATAATTAAATTAAAAAACTACACTATTTCAAAATATACTTTAATTCCCTCAAGAATATTATTCACAGCAACAGCTGACAATATCAAACCCATGACTCTGCTGATGATACTGGATCCGGCATCACCAATAAAACGATGAATCCAACGGGAGCCAACCATTAAAAGAAAAACAATAAGAAGCACAGCAAGAATAATCAAAGAAGTTTGAAATTGCTCGGTGTAAGTATAATGTTAATTTTCGGTCAGCAATACAGCCGCCAGCATAGCGCCTGGACTGGCAATTGATGGCACAGCTAATGGAAAAATGGCTGTTTCCGTCACCTGTTTTGTCAATTTCAACTCTTCTTCTGGCTTGCTTTCACCAAAAATCATCGACAGTGCAAAAAGCAAAAGTACCAGTCCGCCTGCAACTTGAAATGCTGACAGAGGAATATCAATAACCTGTAATATCAACTCCCCGACAAGTACGAAGAACATTAATATGCCAGCGGAAATTAAAGTGGCGCGATAAGCGATTCTGAACTTTGCTCGATTATCATAACGCTGAGTAACAGCAATAAAAACAGGAATAGTTCCAATGGGATCGATAACTGCAAAAAAGAATATAAATGTTGCCAGGTAGTCAATCATGTTTACTCCGTGATTCGATCCGTAATTTGGAATATCTGTTTAACGTTCATGTTAACAGGTTAACCACATTGGTTCACCAAAATACTCCGATGAAAAATCTGAATGACACGCATTAAAACATCCTTCAACTATTATTTTACACTTCTTTACTGGACTAATTTATAGCAAATATAGATACTTTACTTTCAAATTAATTACTATTGAGAATCTATAGTGCCTCAAATTCTACCTTATTTAGCACCATCAACAAAAACTGATAACCCAAATTTAAAGAAAACAAATACCTCACTTAACAAAAAAGAAGCGATAGAGTCAATCGACTATAAAAAAATCGAGAATCGTTTCAAAAATGGAAAAATACCGCTACCTGGCAAAAATGGCTGCTTGTCACATGATTACGCTGACATGCCAAACTTGTTACAAAAATAGCATTATCTAACTATATTGCACCTCCGTAATATTACGGAGGCATTACAAATCAACCCAATCATCAACCAACATTCTTATATCCAGTTTTGGTCCTTTATACCAGACACTTTACGGTATGTTCATTCATAAAATACACGCTGTGAATTTCGAACTCTGATCCTGAATGAAAAACAACAAATTGAAAAGTGTTAATAATCAGCTTAGAATTATTACATTCTGTACAATGACTTCAATGTAAAAAATAATGATGAAAAATATAATCAAATTGTACGACAGCGAAATACGGGCTAACCCGGTTGCCACCCCGGGTTTAAAAGTAATTCGTGATGCCAGTATTACTCGCATGGAAGGTGCGTTCAACTTTGTCTGCAGCTGGAAATTTTCCGACAAAACAGCTCAAGAGGTCACTCATAATCTCGCTAAAGATTTCAGACAACGAAGTGAAAAACTAATGTGGCGGGTTTATGAACATGATAAACCTGACAATCTTGAAGCCTGTCTCAGGCAGGAAGGCTTTATACCTGAGCCCAGAGGTACCTTTATGGTCTTGCCTCTCGACAGAAAAATTCCAGAGATTATAAGTCATGATATTCGGCAAGTTAAAACAGCTAAACAGTTAAAAGGCTATCTTGCTGTTGCTAATGCCGCTTTTGATGAAGAGGCTTCTGATAATGAGATTTCAAATCATGAAGTTTCAAATAATAAAGACACTGGTGAGCCTGATTATTTTCAATCCCTGCTTTCAGAGCCTGATTATGCTTTACTATCAGGCTATGTTGATGACGAACCGGTTGCCTCTGGTTTATTACAAATACCTTCAGACACTTCCTTTGGGCTACTTTTTGCAGGTAGTGTGTTGCCCGAATATCGTAGACAGGGTTTCTATCGCGCACTGGTTGCGGCACGAGCAAAGATAGCCAGAGAGCAAGGCTGTCAATACCTGACCACAGAGGCTTATGATAGCAGCAGGCCGGTTCTTGAAAAGCTGGGGTTTATTCCTGTAGAAAGAGAGACAACCTGGGTTTTGCCAATCATGAAATAGTACACTGGCAAATTATTATCAGCTTTTATGATAGTAATGCTTACATTCTTAACTATGAGGACTATCATTAATGAATATGTACACCCCCCCACATCCTGGCGAATTCATCTTTGAGACATGGCTGGAGCCTTCAGGGTTTAGTTGCCGCTATCTGGCTAAACAATTAGATGTTGCATCATCAACCTTAAACCGAATACTGAAAGGTCAAAGTGCTATCTCCCCCGAAATGGCGCTTCGTTTATCTAAAGCTTTGGGTAGAAGCCCGGAAAGCTGGTTAGCAATGCAGGATAATTATGACCTCTGGCAGGCCAGAAAAAATATCAACCTGTCCAATGTACAGGTGTTAGAATTTTCCGCTGAGGCATGAGCAATCAGATAATCTGTAGACTGTGTTGATATTCGACCGGTTCAATCTGAATTACGTTGAAAATAGAGTCCTTTATTTTGTAATTGATGAAATTTAATCAGACTTTGTTCAAATTTCTTCACTTCTGAACTATCGCAATCTAAATCTTGAAGTTGTTTTAAACCATGCATCACCTGAGTGATTCGGCTCTTATTATAAGCGGCATCGACACCGCCAACTAACAGTGTACCCAGGCCATCTACACCGCAAATTCGTTTACATACATTAACAAACTCAGAATTAATGGTATAACTGCCCGTTAATGTATAACCTGAACTTCGATGTGTTTCAGTGCCGTAGCCATTCACATAAACTGTGCCCGGAACTTCTTTTGAAAATTTGAGAGTGGTTGCATTTTTTCTGAGACATTTCTCTGGATGATTTTTATAATGACTTAGATACCTTTCTGTAAAAAAGTCCAGCAGAGAAAATTCGGCATCATTATTAAAGCCAATCAGATCAAAAAGAATTTTCACATCTTTGGCTTTTGTATATTCATTTTTCTTGTCTAATAATGGTTTCAGGTATTCGCGATCTAACAACCGAAATTTTTGAAAATCATTCCCACTAATGGCATTAAGATATTCTCCACCAGAAAAGTTGCAAAATGCGCCTTGCGGACAGGATTTTGAATTCTTCTTTTCTACCGTTTTAATATTGGGGGAGATTGAATGAAGTAGTTTTTTTGCGACAGGTAAACTATCGGTCAAATAGTAAGTTTTTTCTGATTTGCCAATGAATGTTTTTTGCATCTCTTGTTTCGATGGTCACCCCGCCATTGTAAACAAATCTTATTCCCTGGTTTTATTGTTGCAAGCCATACTTTTTCATTGAATTGATTAGCAGAGCTCTCCACTAATTTAAATCGCAGGTACTTTACCGGTGCATATAGATCGACAAAAACATCATCAGTTTTTGAGTTTTTTAATGTTCCCTGAATACCCAGCTTTTGTTCAACGTTATTCCAGCTCGCCGTTCGTGTTTTGTCATTAACAGCAAATATTGTTGTGCTTCCATAAACTCGCTTCAATTCATAAGGCTGCATAGGGCCTGATTCGTTAACCACTTGATCAATACCATAAGCATCAATGAGATAATATCCTTTAAGCTTAGCTAAGAGACCATGCTGGTTAACATTACGCCAGGTTACACGCTCAAATTTACCCGACTTTAATGCTTCAATGTAAGCTAAAACGGCTTTACCCATCAGACATTCATTACCCGGTAAACGCTTTCTCATGTCTCCTCTAAGATTACTCCAGTCAATCGGTAGTGCTCTAACCGTACTATTCTTATCAATAACAAAATATTTCAATTTGTCATTAGCCCGTCGCTGTCTGACTTCAATTTTCCCATCGGGTTTGACTGTAGCAGATATAGCATCTATGTTATTTTTTTTAAGGGCGCGAGACGAAAGCAACCAATAGTCAGGACAAGTTAGCGTATTGACTTGACGACGACGATTTCTTTTAGACTGGTTTTCACTGGACAATTGTTGATTTTCTTTCGTTTTATTTTTTTTGTCAGATTGTGACTGACTGAAAGCATTATTTGCCATACAAAGCCAATATAACACTAGAAAAATAAACGCGAGTTTTTTCATTATTAGCAAAACCTTCCCTGCAATTGATAAGTCATTGTTGCAGACTAATCTTCTGTCGACAATAAATAGGTAAGTTCTTTAGCTGAAGGTGCCGGGTGAGCTGGATACTGCCTGCCGCCAGTTGCCATGTCTTTCATTGTGGCAGACATAACGCTTCTCTTTAGAGTTGTCTTATGTAGCGTATTATTTACTTTCATGTTTTTCATTGCATGCTTCGTTTGAGCGACTCGCATTTCTTCCATTAGTCTGGGGAGTGCCTGTGGGTCTTTTTTAGATGCTTCCACTATCTTTTTTGCCATTTGGTCAGGCGTATAAAGCGGTTTTTTTCTAGCTTTCTCTAACTCAGGGTCAACCTGAGAATAAGCAAGCTGGAGTAACTGACCATATTCTATAATTGATATGTGACCACTAAAAGCTTTTCCTGACATATAACTGACAATTTTAGACTTAACGCAATTTCTATTCTGATCGGTAAATTTGGGGAATCTGGTTGCTACTGTCACACCATTAAGATAGGTTTTTTTATTAACGAACTGACTGTATATTTTATTAATCTGCTCATAAGAGGCTTCTGAGGACATTATAACGTCTAGCTGTTGGATACAATGAGAATCTGGAAAAACAATATATCCCCCCAGGTCTGCATCGAGCCCTTTTTCAACAAGCCATAAAGCAATTTCAATGTTTTCTCCATTACTTTTACCTTTCCAGCTGCCCATAAAATCTTCTCTGTAGACCTGGCTTTCATTGGTCTTTTTAGCAATGCTTAAAGGTGACAATAGTGATGTGAAAATGATTAGGGTGAAGAAATGAAACAAAGAGCTTTTACATTTAAAGAACATATTATTATTCCTTGTCTGCTAGCAGGTGACGTTATTATTGTGCTGTTCAAATTTTATACCACGCAGGACGAGATATTGTCAATGCTGTTTGAGCGGAGCTGTGCTGTATCTCGCAGAAAAACTCCTAAAATCTGAGCCAGTGATTCCATCAGCTATTTTCCAGCTCTTATGGCTCACGATTGTTGATCACAACAAACCTCGACATTCCCAACTGGCGTATCAGTTAACTTTTAGAATCTCGCTTACTAAAAAAAACAGCATTCACTATTGGATAAAGAAATGCCAGAAATAGCAGGACAAACAGACTCATAAATAGCGATATTCCAAACAATTTATCCAGATAGAACTCAAGAAAACCAAATATAAAGACAAAAACAGGTGTTCCTACTGCATTTGTTATATCAAACTTGTGAGCCAATAAAGTATAAATAACCGGACCCAGCAACAGGACTAGCCAGATCCATAATCTGAACTCTTCAGGAGGTACTATTTCGTTAATAAGATGCTCGTAATGACTCATCTGCAAACGAATAAATGACTGAATCACCCGCTTTTCAATCGCTGGAATGATTAACGCTGGGTCAATTTTACCGATTGCTGATATTTCATCTCTCAACTTCACTTTAAACAATTCAGACGGAGTCCATGAGATAACATCAACCCAATCTATATCAGGATAATGAGTACTACCAATCACCAGGATAACGTCGTTTTTGTTCCCATTAGACCAGGTTTTTTGTAGTGACTGAAGATAAGCGGGATCTTGTGTGTTAACAAAAACAACCAGAACATTAACTTCCTTTTGGGGACTTAATTTTTTCAACATTTCAGCCATCATATCGTTCCATCTGGGCGTATCTACCCTGTAAACATCAACCGCTATCACATGATTCAAATGATAAACACCGTGAGTATAAATGGGATAGCTGGGGATTAATGCTTTAAATCGTTCTTCAATTTCAAAATTTTCATCATTAAACAAGCTGGACGGAACCGCCTGTATATAATTCTGATAATGTTTAATAATTGATGCCGGCTCAGAAAGATAAGCCTTCTCCCAGACAGGTGGCGTATTAAGTCCCTGATAATCAACTCGTGAAATCGCTATATCGCCAGCCGTTGTATGCAGAATCCAGTCAATGTCATAGCCATGTTTATAACAAGTTGAGCAGCTTTCAATACTGCCACTGGAGCTACAGTTGCAGCGATAGCCATGTTCACAGGAAACTTTCTCTCTTATTTTTTCAGTAATTTTACCATTCCAGATTTCCTGATCTTCAGTAAGGTTGAAACTACCGATGGAATATAGCATTGATGCTGACAGAGAGATTAGAACGGCTCCAATTAATACTTCGGCAAAAGTAATGCTGTTATTCAGCCAGTATTTACTAAAAAGTAACCAGGCAATGGGAATAAAAAGAATTGTAAATTCCATTTGAAAAAGTATTAACTCCAAAACCAATGATAAAAAGCAGTATAAACCTTGCTGAATTTTTTAAAGTTCGGGTTATTCTTCATTTAACTTTAATGCTTCAAGTTTTTTCTGTTCATAACTTTGCTCTGTTTTACCATCCACCAGTATTTCATACTTTGACCAGTCAAAATCATCAGAAGGAAAACCGCCGAGATTTATCAAAAAGCCGGTCCAGAGTGAGCGTGTTGCTTTTCTGTACCCTCTGCTCAGATCAATCAGTTTTTTCTGTTCATTCTTAAACTCATTTCTACCAGCCTCTATCATTTGTTGTATTTGCTGATAGAGTTGAATGGGGATTTCTATTGAATGCTCCTTAAACCACTGAACGGTTGCCTGGCTACCCTGCTCGCCATAACGTCCAGTCATGCTGTTATTAATAACCTGTATAAAGTCTTTTTTGTACATTTCTGGAATTTGCACAACCTCCTGAATTTTCAGATTATACTGACTGAGTGTATTGCGATTATTATTCCACTGTGCGTCAATTTTAGTTTCATAGTCGACAGCCATGTTGTAAGTGTCGAGAAATTCGACGTACATAGCCCCCGTAAATGCAATAGCTGCAATGATAAAGAAGAGAGATTTGGGGAATTTTTTATTGCTCATAGTTTCTCTGATATTGGTTTTGTTCTTGCTAATAGTAAGGAAGTGGTTCTTATTTATCAATTAGAGCGGCCAGTATTAAACATGGTAGAATAATACCAGCCCGTACAGCCTTATTTTAACTCGATATACGACAATGTCCACTCACCCGCGCAAAGCGAATAATACAATCTGATCTCTTTTCGAATTGCATATTCATCAAATTTATAAACAATCGCATTTTTTATAAAAGCCACAGAGTTATCAAACGCAAGTGAACCATAAATTTTTTCTTCATCAACATAGGGAAACTTTTTTAGTTCGCAACCATAATCTTTGTAACCATCAATTTCAAATTTTACCGTTAATCCGTTTGGCGTTATCCCTTCAAACAATGGACAGCTTGTGAACCTGTTATTCATTGATGCAACATATTCTCCCCATGCGGATTCATTTTTATCCGCTAACATGGAATAAACTTTTGCATATTCACTCATAAGCCCGGGAAGCAGCGCTTCGTCGAGCGTTACTCCAAACTTGTTACGTGCATTGGGCGTTACTGACTCAGCTATCGTTTCCTGAACCAGGATGGGGGTATAGGGACGGTCCTCTCGTAACTCAAAAATCAATTCGAAATGCTCAATTCCATCACTTAAGGTTTCTCTCATGACAGAGTCAAAAAAATAATCTCCGCTATTATCTGGTTCAACGACTGCTTGCTCCTGAGACTCAATCAGGTTAAACGGCAACTCACTTCGAGAGGTATTTAACTTGTATTCACCTGCTTCATGCTCATAATTAAGCGCCAGAAAGACAATGTCGCCTCCTTTACCGGGATTACTATAAAACAAATCTGCTTCACTTTTAGAATCCTCATACCCGCCAGAAGAGCTTAAGCCTTGCGAAGCGTCTTCATCCAGGAAACCCCGCAAAGAAAATTTAATAGATGGGCAGTTTTTCTCATCAGAAAAAGGCTTAACATACAGGTCTAACTTATTTATTCCTTTTTTCAGGAAAGTATTTGCCGGTTTGTCTGAATAGTATGCGCCAGAATTTGAGTGCAAATAATCAAAATCATTGATTTTGCAAATAACAGCCATATCCTTTGTTATCACCTGAAAGCGCGGCGTTATGGTGAGATTATTTTTCTGTTTGTTCATTGTATTTTCCTGTAAATTTTACTGGCAGTTAGTGCTGGTAAGTTTATTAATGGATAGTGCGACTAGTTACGACCTTGTTTAAGTACTTCTACAATCCCAGGCCAATTATTTCTTACCGCAAGGTCAAGAGGGATTTGTTTATATCGATCCTGTATATCGAGCTTTGCTCCATGTTTTATCAGTAGTTTTGTCGCAATTAAATAGCCATTGTTTGCTGTGCAGTGAAGATCAGTTTGTTCATATTCATCCAGTATATCGACCTTTGCTCCGTTTTCTAACAGTAGTTTTGTGATGTCTGTGAAACCATTGTTTGCATTATAGCGAAGAGGTGCACAATGCTGGTCATCCAGTATATCGAGC
>JADGFG010000161.1 GCA_016743995.1 Kangiellaceae bacterium
TTTTGTATAATGCTAGTGACGGAAAACCAGTTAGATCATACCAAATCGTTCGACGTTTAATTTTGCAAAAAGTATGATGGAAGCGGCGACGGCTACAATATGTTGCTGCTGTTAATATGTTTTTAGTGATACTTACAAATGGAGAGCCGTATGAATCAGATGCATGTTCAGCACCTAATGAATCAAATGGTGTATTTTGAATTAAGCTTCTAGCTTCTGAAGCTGACCCAAAACCATCTGTAATAAATGATGCCCAGAATTCAGTTTTATTTTGAACATCTCCTCTAAAAAATATATCACAGGAGCACTCTTTTTCTAATATCTCCGCTTTTGCTCGAATTTTTGTTATTGCTCTTGCATTAGCCATCATTGCAACAAAATAAGGGTCAGCATTAGGGTCCCCCATTGTTGCGGGAAACATCCCTGCTATAACTCCTCCAAACACTCGAGAACCCGCATGTAAAAACAATCGCCAATTAAAATACCTTGCTACTCTTACGATAGGAGGTGTATAAGTAAAACTTGCGTGTCCTTGACTGGCATAAAATGTCAGAATCGTATGACCAATGATTCGGTAAAAACTATGATAGTAAAGTGGCCAGCAACAGTAAAGTGGCCAGCAACAATCAGGTATAAAAAGCCCTGCCATTTCTGGCAGAGCTTTAGGTGCTTCTTTTTCTCTATTATTAATTAGTCAAACTAATCAAAATGTCTAGTTGAAGGATAGTCAGCCATTAAAACACCATTACTTTCTTCTTCAACTAATAAGTTATAAACAGAAGAGTATTCAACTTCACCTGGAACATTAACGGCATAATAATCATCTATAACACCTGATTCTATTCCACAGGCCATACCAACAATTTTATCAATAATCTCTTTGCCAGAGTCTACATCTTTTAAATAAACCCAGATGGTACTATTTAATGAAGGTTGTAAAATCTTTTCAATGCAATATAAATTTTTATCCAGTTGCTTTACTGAAATCACATCATCAAAAGATAATTCATCAATAAAAAAAGGAATGTTTTTTAATCTATACCCACTGTTTTCTTCGACAAACCATAGCGATTCAGTTGAAACAGGAAATGGCCCTGACTGCTCTTCAGTAAGTTTAAATGTTAATTTCATATCATTAGTCATGTCATTCACCTTCACTTAATTTTATCGTCTTTTCGCGGTTTTGGCGCTGGCTTATCTTTTCTTGGCCCAGAGTTCTCTTTCCTCGTTTTTGCTTTATGACAAGGGTTACATAGCAACTGACCATTTGATTTCGCATCATCCTTACCCCCATCTTTAAGGCGTTCTTTGTGGTCTGCTTCACCTCTTTTTTTAGATACCTTATCACCCCTATTAAGCTTTTTTCCAGGTTCAACATCTTTTCCACACCCCGCACCTTCACATTTAGCTTCGCCCTTATTTTTTTCCTTGTTATTCTTCCATACTTCTTTTTTGAATTTTTTACTTCGAGATGGTTTTGAACCGATCTTACTCGTATCTCCATCCTTGTTCTTCATCTCCGAATCTTTACCATTATCTTGTTTTTTTGATTCATTTTTTTCTTTTGATTTTTCTGGCTTTTTCTTTCCCTTCGTTGGCTTCCTCATTTTTTTAGCTTTTTTCTCGCTTTTAAAAATGTATTCTATTAGCTTAACTAGTAACTTTGCTCTGTATCCGCTCGGATCAGTACCCGCAAGTGGATTGTTCATGATGTAGCTGTAAGGATTCATTGACTGGCTGTTGCCAGGCTCTTGGATAAAGGGATCTACAGAAAGAAACCGCCCCAGATTATAATCATAAACCCGCCCATTCATATGAATCAGCTGCATTTCATCCAGATGCTCATGCTGAGTAAAGCCCTTACGCGTATACGGCGACAACCGATTATCAATTTGCGATAACGTTGACGGCAACGCCTCATCAAAGTCACCTTTTCTCGGCTTACCAAAAGGATCATAACTCCGCCGGGTGACTACATTCCCCGCCTTATCCGTAATAGTCGCTACACTCCCCAGCCTGTCACCATGCAAAAAGTTAACATAATCTCCCTGACTGCTATCAGTGCCCACAATGGCATGATTACCAATAAACGCCCGGAAATAACTGGTGTTATTCTCGTAATCAACCTCATAGATTTTATCCACGTAATGAGTGGTAACGGTTTTACCCGCAACAGTACGCACCTGCTTGTAACGGCTTAAATCTGCACCGTAGGTAAACACCATACTATTACCACCACCGTTAATAGTGAGCGGCTTATCATGAATGTTATAACTGATATTTCGATTATCCAGCGAACTACTACTGGCCGACGGATTCACCGAACTCAACTGATTTCCGCGACTGTCATAAGCAAAATTAACTATACCACCGTTAATTTTTGTAATCGCCGAAACCGCATTCGGATGACTGGTATTCAGATAGCTGTAACTACTGGCATGATCCGATTTCTGCGTCAGGTTACCCATGTTGTCATAACCATAATCAATGGTTTTATTGACACTGTTAAGCGTCAGTGCTGATTTGGTCAGACGATGCAAGTTGTCATAGGTAAAATTCTCAACGCTGTTAGTCAGATCATTTCGCTGCTGAGTAAGGTTACCAAAATTATCAAAGGTCAGATAAGAAATATCCTGCAGTGCCAGCCCCGCATTGGTAACCGTTGCCTTTTTCATCTGCCCGGTATCAGCATGATAACTTGCCGTGGTTGTCAGCAAACCATTTGTATTGCTGGCATTAACAACATTTCCCCATTTATCGTGACTGTTAATCTGTCGATAAACATAGCCGGACCCCGCATTCAACTCTTGCTGCAGATAACCATCAGCATTGTACTGATAAGCCAGGGTTAAACCATTAGGGTAAACCATGGCTTTAGGACGACCATAATTGCCATCGTACTGAACACTGTGACGATAACTTTGTGAGTCAATGGTTAAATCAACATGCTCCACCTGCCCCAGACTGGTGTAATGATAACTTTTACTGATCCCATTATGTGACTCACTGGTTAAGCTTCCCGCTCGATGTGTGTCCCAGACAAAACTGGCCACTTTTGATGCCGACTGAGATAAAATTTCCTGACGCTCGGTCAACCGCCCCAGTTTATCCTGAGTAAAACGCTGAACGGCATTATTCGCATCAGTCTGTTTTTCCAGCTCACCAAAACCATTGTAAACAAAATGAGTAAGCCCCTGGTTGGCATCGTTCACCCATTTTTTACGACCGAGGGTGTCATATTCTGCACTGATGATATTACCCGCAACATCTCTAATTAACACCGGATTACCAGCACCATCATAAGCATATTGAGTGATCCCGCTGTTCGCATCAACCGTTTCTATCAACCAGTTTCGGCTGTTAAAGGTTCGGCTCATTGATAAACCACCGGCATTGATTGATACGGTTAACCCATTATAGGTATAAGTCGTTTCTCGGTTAAGGCTGCCGTTGGCCGTTGGCTGAGTTCGTTTTGTTGCTCGTCCGCGTACATCAAACTCGGACCACTTTTGCCCGATAACACTATCATCCGCTATTGAGTCAGGATAAGGAATAGATTCAAAGATTTTTAAGCCACGGTTATTGTATTTCACCAGCTGATTGACATAACTACCGTCAAACGCCTGCGTACGACTTTTGATCACATTACCCTGACTGTCAATATACTGATGAACCGTTGGCGAACCGGCCTGATAAGTTTCCGTTTTAAATAAACTGGCCGCAGGCGCATAACTGTCTTTCTCACGATAACGAATAACCTGTGCCGGTAAATTTGCCACCTGCTGACTTAATAAACGTCCAAAATCATCATACTGAAAGACGCTACTCAGCCCGGCAATATCGGTTGATTTCAAGGGTTTTCCTGTCGTTGGATCAACCTGATGAACAACCTTTTGCGATTTGGCATTGGTCAGACTGTGCAAGAAATAACCATCAGCCGCACTAGTCGACCCATTCTCAGAGTATGTCATACTACTGCTACGAGTCTGCTGCTCAGCCACGTCGCTCAGATTAAATGTTCGTGCGGTTACACTTTGGCTGGTGGGTAACCCATAAATATTAAATGCTGATTGAGTAGTGACTGTTTCTTCAACCTGTTGCAACGCGTTTTTAGCCGTTACTACAGCCTTCTTTGACACACGATGGCTTGAATCCCAATCACTGTATTCTGTCACCAGGGTTTTATCCTGATCCAGTGTTAGCTGATAAGTCGAAGGCAACACACCCCCTCGACTGGTTATTGCTTTTTGGGTCACCGAAGTACTGGTTAATTTATTCAACCACCAGCTTTCGGTATCACAAAGGTAAACATTGGTTTTATTAGAAACATATTGCCCGTAAGCATCGGTATCAAGCTGATTTGACTCCAGCACATTACCGCACTGATCAATACTGGTAACATTTTTAGTCTGGCTGCTGAGCAATGGCGTGGCCAGTTTGCTGTCAAACTGCTGACTGAAACTGGATTTTAAATAAACCCCCTGAGTACCCGTCCTTTTTGCCCGCTTGACAGTGTCAATCACGTCACCATTATCATCCTTTATATCGTAATCCTGAAGCACACTGATGTAATAAGTGTCCCAATCATAATCCTGACTACTTAACAACGACGAAGCCAACCATCCGTTTGTAGAATATTCATAACTGGCGGTAGATTTTAACTGTCCGGTAAGCGGAAAGTTCTGATGGAAGGTTTTTCGGGTAAGTACCTTTGAAGCCTGATCGTATTGTGCAATTTCTTCAAAACCTAAAATTCCTCGACCAAAACGATCATAGCCGCCATGCTTATAGCGATACAACACCGAGTTGTCACCACCAACTGCATTTTTACTTTTGTGCTCAGCCACCACATACATACTGGAAGCAAAATTAAATGCGCCCCGGGATAGTGTTGAAGTCAGAGGTCGAGCCTGATAAAAGCTGGGATAATCCAGTAACAGGTTATTGTCATATTCGTCACTGGACAAAGAACGATAAACCCATTGATAAGCGTTATTATGACTCCCCTGATGGACAGCGCTGAGCAAGTCATTCGCCTGATAACCATCTTTATTCGCATTGTTAACAGCCTTGTTAATATAAATGCCCCATTTATTGTTATAGTTGGCCATGGGACCAGTTGCTGTACCGACTGTATTTCCGGTTCTACGTAGCGCATAGGCAAAAACAAAATCGGAAGCACCTCGACCATAAGCATCAACAACCGAGTTTTCAGAAACGTGACCAACAATGTCGGTTTTTTCACGGCTTATATGAATACCGCCGCCAGCTTTTTGCTGAAAACGAACAACTCTAAAGTAGTAGAGTCCGTCCTGATATAAATCAACATCATAATCCTGCTTACCAAAACTGGTGGCATGACCACTGATATAGTTGTTGGTTGAAGGCAGATATTGAGTTCCATTAAACTGAGAATACACCTGGCCATCGCAAGCAATCTTACCTTTAATATCGGTACAACCCTGAGCCACGGTTCGACTTAAATCCGGCTCCAGCAATTCAGGTAAACCATCTCCGTCAATGTCCATTACCCTGAACTGAGTATCAAACTTTAAGCTCCAGAACTCAGCAAAAGGTTCACCCACAACACCGGAAGGATAGTATTTATGACGGGTATCAAAGTTCTCCCCGGTATGACTTACCTGAGCAAACTGAGCATTTCCCTGATTGACATAATATTCAAATCCAGCAGAGCTATAAGTAATAAAATCTGCCAGTCCGTCACCATTAAAATCATGAAACAAATTTACTGCCGTAAGGTTATTATTAAAATTATTGTTAGGTAGTTTTTTTGTCGATTCAATAAAACTGACCTGATTAACAGTGCTGGTATTAATTAAAATATGCTGACTTAACGCGCTAGGATAGTTATAACTGGAAGTTGCAGGCAAAGGGCCGGAAACTTTATCAACAACCATATCTGGCAGAGCGTCACCGGTGAGGTCTCCCATAAACCTTAAACGTTCACTGACAATCAGCCCCGTCAGTGGATAAGTAAAAATAGTCTGACTCTGGTTATAATGATAAGGCGTTTGATCATTGCCTGAATGTAGATAAAGCTCAGCCGTTGGTGCGCTTAAGCTGGCCCGAAAGATGACCAGGTCAACATAACCATCACCGTTGTAATCTGCAATTGATAAAATTTCATCATCTGTTCTGTTAGAAGCGTGGCTATTCAGGTTGTACAAAGTGATATCAGTGTCCTTCCAGGTAGTCGTACCGGCATAACGTATATTGATTTTTTTATCATAAGTTAAAGAACCCGATGTAGAACTGCCCGTTGAAACCAGATCGATACTATCGGTTCTGCCATCCAGATTAAAATCAGCTTCATGACAGGCAAGTCGCTTACTGCCAACACTTAATACACAACTGCCTAAATTATCTGTTGTACTGTCTGTTTTTTCCTCTTCGGCATTAAAATAAAGTCCTTTCCAGTCTCGTGTACCATCACCATTTCTATCACCGTGGGGAATATAACTGGCAATTAAAGGTAAGCTCCAGGTTTCGTACTGTTGCAGCGGATACACCATAGTGCCTGCGTCATTCATGGGCTCTACCACATAGGAGGTCGGGTTATCCTGCCAGTCGAACGTTGTTAATGGCAGGCAGGAATTAACCAGGTCTTTTCCACACTCCTTGACTGACTTTAACAAGTCTCGACCGGTAGCCCCACTGGCCACAAAAGTTAAGTCGTAACTACGCACCAGACTGCCTGCATAATAGCTACTGATGTTTTTCAGTTTTTTTGTGGTTTCTGATTTACCACCCGCCAGATAAGCGAAACGATAATGACCATTATCCTGATAGGTCAGTGTGACCTGTCGGTTACCCAGCTGTGTAGCGGTACCGGTATAATAAATATTGGTTAATAGCACTTCACCTGCGCCATAAGTCGTGTATTTATAATCAATTCGGTTGTTACCCGACGCATCTGTCAATGCTGACTGATTCCATGCAATATGCTGAGGTGCGCCACTGTGTCTGACTTTACTGTCAGTCGTATTTCCAAAATAGGCTTTCTGATTATTTTTGTACCTTACCTCAAAACTGGCGGTATTCTGGCTAAGCTCACCATATTGGACAACCAGTAGTTGCTGATCAATTTCGGTACGGTAAACATGGGTTGCACCACTCACCAGATAAAGATCATCCACTTGCACCAGGCGTGAACCGTTTAAACAAAGCTTGTCAGTCAAAGCGTAGTTAACGCCTTTGGTAAATCCATCCTGAGCAACGGTGTTTCCACAGCGGCTGATTGCGGACGCTGCAGAGAGACTCCAGCCAACCCCGGCAATGCCATTACCACTGGTTGATGAATAGTTTAATGAAACAGATGGCTGTATTCCGGCTCGACCTGGTGGGACAAAAACAGGAATAGAATAACTGGCTGATCCCCCTGCAACACCAGCAGAGGCTGGAGAAGACAGAACCTGTTGATTCTCAGGTATCACCGGTGCCTGAAACGGCTGATCGGCAACGGGAATGACCTGGAAGGTAATTGATTTTATGGTGCCATTAGTATGCGTTGAAGCCACATAATTAATGCCTGACTCAATATTTAACAGATGAATACTGCCATCAACGATTGAAGCCTGATGAGTGTCGGCAGACCAGTCCATATTCTGATCGCCATTATTCAGCGTCTGAATCAGTACCCCCTGGTTGGTTAACAGATGAGAAGCGCTTCCTTTTATGCGTGACTGTAAAAAGATTTCATCATAACCGTCGCCAGTCAGATCACCAGTCATCGCGATATAATCTGCTGCATTGGCGTCGAATAAAAACTCTCGGAATGTCGCTGTTCCATCATTGGCCCAGGAGACAATGGCGTTATTGACCACTGGTAGCTGTCCACCTTGTAATTTACCCAGTAATAAAATTTCTTTACCTGGTGAATCAGAGAAGTTACCAGAAAAAGCACGATAACTTTGCTCGCTCCAGTCAGTTATCTGCGGGATCTGTGGATGGGTAGTTGTCCAGTTCTGATGATAATTTTTATCAATTTCTGCACTGAGAGAATTAGGAATGATGCCTCCCTCAACCCCAGGCGTTTTCGGCTGGTAATAAGTTTCTATTTCCTGATCACCATTAAAATTACCAACAATACTGTTGTGAGTTTCTGGCGTATGCGGGAAAGGGTCGTAAATAATAAGATGCAACGCTCCATGATAATTAAAGTTTTCGGGGATGACTCGGTAGTCATCATCAAATACACTGCCCGATGCGTTAAATTCAGCCTGACTGATTTTAACTAGCCATTGTAAATCACCTTCTCTGACCAACTGATAATAGCCTGTTCCATCTGCCGCCTTAAAGTAACTCTCTCCGTCTGGCATTTTGTAAACATCGTATTGCACAGCATTATTTAATGAGACAGCTTCCAGCACATCAATTTTGAAGTACAGAGTGTTATCTCGGGTCAGACTTTTGTTTTCATGAACATTCAGATAAATCGAATAGCTTTCATTCCCTGTCATGGATAAGGGCGTACCGGTAAACTGTGCGGTAGCAGTGTTAACCTGCATCCAGTCTGGCTGGCCTGTAGCCGTTACGGTTAATGGTGCAACGGAGGTTGTGGGATGTATAAAGTTAAACGCCTGATCTTTATAAATGTAGCGTGGTGCACCATTGCTGATGGTTGGCTTTGTTACCGCAATATCTAAATTGACCACTGCACCCTGAGTATTGGTTCTGGCAACATTGGTCGCGCCTGTTGCCAGCTCAACCAGTTGAATACTACCACCAGATATTGCCACCGAGTAACTGGCCGCCGACCAGTCCATATTAAACAGGCCGTCCTGCAGTGTCTGAACCAGCGCTCCGGTATTATTTAAAATATAAGAAGTCGCACCTTTGCTTTTTGCCTGAAGAAAAATCTCGCTTAGACCATCACCACTTAAATCACCAATGTGAATGTTAAAATCAGCCGGATTGGCATCAAAATCAAACTCTGTATAAGTGGCATTCCCGTTAGCATCCCAGGAAATTATGGCATTGTGAACTTCTGGATAAATCGCTATCGGGGTGATGATATCACCGTGTAGTAATATCAGTTTACGATGACCCAGTAGTAACAATTCATCACCCGGTGATGCAGACAGGTTGCCTGCAAAGGCCCCATAACTTTCTGCACTCCAGTCTTTGATTTGAGGAATGTCAGGGTGTGCACCATTCCAGTTTCGGTGCAGGTTAACGTCAAGATAAGCATGAACCCAGTCAGGTAAAATACCGGCTACAACATTTTTTAACTTTGGCTGATGAAAAGTGTCTGCCCGGCTATCCCCATTAAAATTTCCCTGAACAGGAATATGGGTCGCATTGGCTGAAGTTGAATCATGAGGGAACCCCGGGCTATACGGGTCTGAAGGATTTGTTGCGTTGTACGGGTCAAATGCTGGATAACGTGCGGTTACAGTGCCTCGATATTTATCACGCTTATGCGCCTGAACCACCCACAATTGATAACGAGTATCACCTTCGCTCATTGCAACTGTGGTGTTAATCACTTTTTGAGTAATGGCATCTTGTTCAGAGGATTTTACAGTGGGAACATCATTAATATATAAAGTCCGCGAACCACTCGTAGTACCAGTAGGCGCATTGGGCTCAGTATCTTGAGAAGACCGCCATGAAAAGGAAATATTACAGGTTGCAGGAGAGCTGCCGCGAACAATTTCACAAAGTTTGCTACTGACAGTAAAATAGTCAGTATGAAAACCAGCAGCAAAACTCAACTGAGTAAAAGTGCCAATAAGCAGTCCTGCAATCCCCAATAACCCTTTAACCATTTTCATACCGCAACAACCCTTTTTATTTTTTCTATAATCTTTAATTTTTAATCTTTAAACTTTTTTAACGTTTTCTTATTAATTGCCAACCAGAAACTCAACCACTACATTAATATTGCAGATTAATACAGCCAGATTAACAATCTGTTGATATTCGTCAGTTAAACCGGATTGAAGCTGCCAGAACCCAAATCTATTAAACCCCAGATAAATAAAACCGGAAAATGGTTAAATTTAGAAAGAAACAGATAATAAAAGTTCTGAAAATTAGAGGATTCAAGATAAGATACAACCATAATCTGCCTGACTTTTCCTTACAACCAACAACCTTATAACCAGCAAAACAACAAGAAAAACAACAATCAACACGCTTGTTTACCAGTAAACCCTACGCACAAGCATACGGCAACTACTCTCTCTCAATTGTATTAGGTTAAAAACCAGGGTTCAAGCCCTAGACTTGTCCAATATGAAATGAGCCTGAAGGTGACCAGTATTTCCAATATGAAATGATGCTGAAATATCATTCATTCC
>JADGFG010000162.1 GCA_016743995.1 Kangiellaceae bacterium
ATTTTATTCTCTCTCTTGAGGAGATGAATTAATGGCCAGTTTGATTGAGAGCTCGTTACTCTCCTTCAAGTGGCCGCCGATCGAAAGGTTGGCGGTTATTACCCTGAACCTGTCGTGACTACATTTTGCAAAACCTGACAGGTACAAACCTTTCTAACGCTATCTAAGCAAAATAACCATAGCATAATTCAGTTTGTGGTAAAAGCAATTTTGTGGGAAATAAAACTTTTATTTTGTACTCACCTGTCCCTGATTTTTTAAAGTGAAGTGAATGAGAATATCATCGACATACAGTCCGATTTTTTCGATATTTACTCAGCTATTCTGCTTTATGAAAAATAGCCGATAACAGGCCAGATATTCGGTCATATTTACAAGAGCCAGCAATTGAAGGCAAAAACAAAAAGCAAATATTACGGTCTTAAACGGAGAGTAAATTGATTCGATGGATTATCAGAGGTTTTTCTTTAGCATTTGTATTGTTTTCACTTTTGCATTACCCACTCATTCCAGCAGGTAAATTGATAAGCGTTGTGTACCACTTAAAAGGAACTATTACGGAAAACAAAATACTAGACGATACAACACGGAAGGAGTTACTAGAGCTAACAGAAGAAGCTCTAGCTGAAGTAACCGAAAAAACACAGTAATTGATGAACAAGGCCGCTATTTTAGTATTCTGGTGCAATCTTCGGGTTGCTTATGTTTTTCTTAAGCTTTGGAATAAATAAACATAACCAGAAGATAAAAAACGATGCTGCATGAACTACATGGGGTGACTGTCTGATGTTGGCTGCGCCGCTCAATAGAACACAGACAGCCTACTAAACAATTCACCTAATCAACAGAGATTGGCTCGTTGATTTGTGCAAGTTTTATGATGGACAGACTGTCTGATATTAGTTTTGAACTAAAAGGAGGAAGTACAGTATTATTATAAAATTGAAACGTTATCCGCATGTAATTGCTTTGCAAAGAAAATAACCGAACAATAGAATAAATTTACGATGAATCTGAATGCGTTCATCAGCCATTACAGCTAAATCAGTTGATTTTTAATAGTTAAGGTTTATTTCGAGGAGATCTGAACTTAAACCCCTTTTTACAACTTTTTACTGGTGCTCTCCCCTCCATTTTATCAAAATGAAATCTGTTTTCATCAATAACTGAGTTGATATTTGAAATGCCAGCAACCAATCCTATTGAAAGCTCTGGTAACAGTAATCGGAATAATGTAGACACAAACTCGCCTCCCTGCCTGGGTAGTCGTCTTATCAAGGAGTCGATACCTGATACACAGCTCCTTTGCCTCTTAACCGTGGGTGGCGCTGCGCTGGGCACAATTTCAGGTTTAATGATGTTAGTGAATGACGCAGGCATTTTAACTAGAGATGCCAATGCCGAAACCTGGTTAAAATACCTCGGTGTCGGTGCTGTAAGTGGAATGGCGGCCGGGGCTACTTTGGGGATCGGTGGACAGGTTTTGTATAATCAATTCTGCTTAAACAATACACACAGCGCTCAAAACCTGCCTTATGGTGATGAACCTTTGTCTATTTACCTTGGAGTGCCAGTACCAGAGCACCCAACAACTGGAGAAATTTTGAGCAACAGTAGCTTTGATATCCCGGATACACCAGCATAAAATAACGAATAAACGAGCAGAGAACAAAACGCGTGCAGGTCTCTGTATCGCGAAACTACCAGATGCATTATTTAAGTTCAGAAGAACAGCCGCAAGTGTTACAGATTGAATATTTACTGAAAGGCTGAATATTTACTGAAACGTGAGTGATAAAAAGAAATTGTGGGGAAATTTGGCGGCAATCCTGCCAGCCACATCTCGGCACATGAGTCGGTTGCTACCGTTGCTCCCTTCCGGGCCTGGCGGAGTTTACAACTTATCATTGCGAGAGGACCAACAGGACCACCATAATGAGTGCGGTATTGTAACTATGTTTTAAAAAAATACCAGCATTATCTGGATAAGATTATAAAAAGTGTCATTTTACAAATATGGCGGTGAGAGAGGGATTCGAACCCTCGATAGGTATTAGCCTATACACGCTTTCCAGGCGTGCTCCTTCAGCCACTCGGACACCTCACCGTATTGATACTTTTTTCTTATCCTTCCCAAATAATCAATCAAACTGCCTGAAAACTATTCATCATTGTCATGAGTCAACAACAGTCTCAAATCAGCTGCTAATCTTGCAGAATCTCTCTGCGATAATCAACGAGTTAATTAAATGAGGCGCGTAGAGTATACAATATTGTTTTAAATGGCAATGCTTTATAAAAGATAATTTTCAGTCTATTATAAAACAGGTTTTTAGTTTTATTCAGAATAAGCACAGTTCAGTAACAGTTTAACTCGACATTCTCTTAATTTCAGTTTAACTTACTGATTTTAGTATAAAATTTTCAATTTCAGGAATTTGAATGGATATAACACTTTTGCTTCGCCTGATGGCGGAAAAAAATGCATCGGATCTGTTTTTTAGTACAGGCGCTCCACCCCACATGAAAATTGAGGGGGTATCAACACCTATGGGACAAGGTCCCATGCCTCCCGGAACCATTAAAGATATCGCTTATGGTTTAATGGACGAAAAACAAATTAAAGAATTTGAAGAAGAATGGGAGCAAAATTTTGCTTTCTCAGTTGATGATATTGGCCGGTTCCGGGTAAACGTATTTTTACAGCGAGGTGAAGTGGGTATGGTTATGCGCCATATCAAGTCTGATATACCTAAACTCGAAGAACTCAAATTACCTCAACAGGTTGCAAAACTGGTTATGGAGCGCTCCGGGCTAGTTTTAATCTGTGGTCCAACAGGCAGTGGTAAATCGACGACATTAGCCGCCATGATTGACCATCGTAACAAACGAGACACCAGCCATATTTTAACTATTGAGGACCCTATTGAGTTTTTATATGAGCACAAATTATCAATCATCGATCAACGTGAAATCGGTGTGGATACCAAAAATTTTCATAATGCACTTAAAAATGCAATGCGAGAAGCCCCTGATGTTATCCTGATTGGTGAAATACGTGACGAAGAATCAATGCGCTATGCGCTAAGTTACGCTCAAACCGGACATTTGTGTCTGGCCACAATACACGGCAACAACTCTAAACAGGTTCTGGAAAGAATTAGAAATCTGATTCCTGGTGAACAGCGTGCTTCAGTCATGAAAGAGCTGTCAGGCGTGTTAAAAGGTATTATTTCTCAACGCTTAGTCATGAGTCAGCAGGGAAAACGAGTTGCGGCACTGGAAATATTAACCAAGGCACCCGACATTCAGGAAATCATTCAAAAAGGAAACCTGGAAGAGTTGAAAAAAGCGATAGAAAAACATCAGATGGATGGTATGACTTCCTTCGATCAGTCACTGTTTAAACTCTATCAGGAAAATACGATTACCCGAGAAGACGCACTTAAATTTGCAGAATCGAGAACCGATCTTAACCTACAGATGCGTCTGGCTGAAAGTGGTGAAAAAACCTCTAATATGAGCTCCACTAAACCTGGAGCCAAAAAAAGTGGGCCTAATTTTTCAACTAAACTCTAAGTCAACCCTTTTCAATTAAACACAGGTTCAATTAAACATAGGTTCACTAAATAACAATGCTCACAAACGCAGGTTTAACCGCATTTATGAGCATTGTTTGATCACTAGCGTTTAAAATTCACCATTCGTTCCAACGGTTTTAGTGCTTTTTCAATGATCGAGGGCTCGACAAATATCTCATTATCCGTTTTATCAAAAACCTCTGATAAACAAATCAGATCGTTCATTCTCATCCAGGGGCATTGAGCACAACTGGTGCAGGTAGCACCTTCCCCTGCCGTTGGTGCAATAATTAATTCTTTATCAGGTACTCTCTGCTGCATTTTATAGAAAATGCCTTTATCTGTCGCAACGATAAACTGATTGTTGGGCAAGTCACTGGCAGCTTTAATTAGCTGAGAAGTCGAACCAACATGATGAGCAAGTTGTAAAATATCATCGGGAGACTCCGGATGTACTAATACTCCGGCGTCTGGGTACATTTTAATGGTTTTTTCCAGCGCCTGATATTTAAACTCATCATGAACAATACAATGCCCCTGCCACAAAACCATATCGGCACCCGTCTGTTTTTGAATGTAACCACCAAGATGGCGATCAGGAGCCCAGAGTATCTTTTCACCTCTGGCATCCAGATGCTTAATTACATCGACCGCAATACTGCTAGTGATAACCCAGTCAGATAAAGCTTTAACTTCTGCTGAAGTGTTGGCGTAAACAACAACCGTTCTGTCTGGATGTTGTGCGATAAACGCTTTAAAATCTTCAGCCTGACATCCCAGATCAAGTGAACAGGTTGCTTTCAGTGTTGGCATCAGCACGGTCTTCTCCGGGCTTAACATTTTAGAGGTTTCCCCCATAAACCGTACTCCGGCAATCACCAGGGTATCAGCCTTATGTCTGGCGCCAAACCGAGCCATTTCCAGAGAGTCGCCAACAAATCCTCCGGTTTTTTCCGCCAGGCTTTGTACAGCTGGATCGGTATAATAATGAGCGATCAACACGGCGTTTTGCTGTTTAAGGCGTCTGGCAATCAGCTCGTTATAATGCGCGGCTTTGGCTGATTCCAGAACGACAGGCGGCTTGGGGAAAGGAAAATCATTTATTACTGATGACAACATAGTTTCTGTCTAAATTTGGTTCAATCTCAACTTCAATATTGCGCATTATATCGCTAGTACAACCGTGATTAATAGTCCCTACGTGTCAGATAGTTCATGAGGGCAGGAAAATGAGTCTTTATAAAACACAAAAACCCTCTATTGAGGGTTTTGCTGGAGTTCTTACAGACTGTAAAAGTCCGCGTTAAGCTATTGATAAAACGATAGTTTTAGAAAAATTTACTCAGGTAAAATATCCGCGACTCATTTCGGCGCGAGCTTCTCGCCATCCCCCTAACCACTGTTCTCGAATAGAAAATCCATTAAAGGGGCAATCTTCACTCGATTTTCCGTTAATTGCTGCTGTAAATCCTTTATGATGAGCTCTTTCAAATCGGTCACGCTTCTGTCTTTTCATCTATACAATTACCTCGTACTTGAGTGGATAAACTAAACGGTTCGCTTTGTAAGCACCCTTTTCCAATACCCTGTCAACAGAAGGTATATCCCTTAACGACATGTTCGTTAACAAGCGTATTAAAAGGGGCTCTTTATATAGCTACCCTTAGACACTAGAGCTTTCTTTAAAGTTCTGCAAATAAGCAATAGCTATATAAAACGAGATGCTTATAACTCAAATTAATTTTCTTAAAGTGATTTCAAGAAGAAATATCTAACCTGTTGATTTTGAAAATGTTCCGTCAACGCTCACTTCTCATCTTTCATTGGCTAAATAAATTCCCGCACCAGGCTTTTTAATACTCTATATTTAAAATTGATAATTTCGTCACAGCAAGTCAGGTTTTAAACATCGTTATTCGAATCTGGTTCTAGCAAAAAGCGAGTAGTTATTGACAAGGCATCGGGTTAGTGTAGTATTCGCGCCCTTTGCTTAAAGCTCCCAATATTGGTATAAAATAGTGTTTAATCTGTTTACCCGCTCTAATTTCAGTATCAAAAATGACGTATTATCCGGGCTAACGGTATCACTTGCTTTAGTTCCCGAAGCCGTAGCTTTTGCGTTTGTTGCAGGCGTTCCGCCATTAATGGGGCTTTATGCGGCATTTATTGTCGGTCTTATTACATCAATAGTGGGTGGTCGTCCAGGAATGATATCCGGAGCTACCGGAGCCATGGCAACGGTCGTTACTGCACTCGTTCTTTCTCATGGGGCTGAATATTTGCTCGCTGCCGTTGTATTGGCAGGTGTCATACAGATTCTTGCCGGGATCTTTAAGCTGGGTATGTTTATTCGCCTGGTCCCCTACCCTGTAATGCTGGGATTTGTTAATGGTTTAGCGATAGTCATATTTCTGGCGCAGCTAGAGCAATTTAAGATAAGCCAGGATGGAGTTTCCAGCTGGATGTCTGGTGAAATACTTTACTGGATGTTATCAATGGTTGCTTTAACAATGGCGATTATTCATTACCTGCCAAGGTTCACCAAAGCGATACCTGCTCCACTGGTTGCGCTGATTGCTGTTTCAGCTATCGTTATATTTTCTGGAGCGCCGATTCCAAACGTTATTGATTATGTGATCAGTAAGTCAGGAGATCCTGACTCAACGCTGGCAGCAGGCTTACCTTCATTTTCTATTCCTTCTGTCCCGTTCAACCTGGAAACCTTGAAAGTTATATTGCCGTACTCCTTCATTCTGGCTGCTGTTGGTTTGATAGAATCATTATTAACCATGTCGTTAATTGACGAAATTACAGAAACTCGTGGTCAGGGCAATCGAGAATGTATTGGCCAGGGTTCAGCCAATCTGGTTTGTGGTTTTTTTGGTGCCATGGGGGGGTGTGCGATGATTGGCCAGAGTATGATTAACATAAACTCAGGCGGACGTGCTCGGCTATCTGGTATCACAGCGGCGCTAGCTTTATTATTTTTTATCCTTGCAGGTTCTCAGTTAATAGAAATGATTCCACTGGCAGCCCTGGTTGGTGTTATGTTCATGGTTGTACTGGGTACGTTTGAGTGGGCCAGTCTGAAAATGATTAATAAAGTTCCCAAGTCCGATGCTTTTGTCATTATATTGGTTTCTGGTTATACGGTTGCTTATGATCTTGCTGAAGCGGTGCTGGTTGGCGTTATTGTTTCTGCAATAGTATTTGCCTGGAAACAAGCAAAAAATATTCACGCGATCACACATGTTGACGAGAATGGTTCCAAGATATATAAGCTACACGGCCCATTATTCTTTGGTTCAGCCAAAAATTTTCATGATATTTTTACACCTCAAGAAGATCCTGAAGATGTTATTATCGATTTTCTGGATGCCAGAGCTTATGATCATTCTGCTATTGAAGCCATCGATGCCCTCGCAGAGCGATATCAACGAAATGGCAAAACACTTCACTACAGACATTTAAGCCAGGAATGCCGCGTATTATTACAAAAAGCAGGTAATCTGGTTGAGGTCAATCTCATTGAAGATCCAGATTATCATGTCGCTGATAGTTCACTGGCATAAAGTACCGCAGCGTTGGTTATCAATATCGTAGAGATAACTCTGCGGTATTTTTAACCAGAGCAGACAGTTAAAGGGTTGATTAGGATGACTTTCCTGATAAAGCTGAATATAATCTGAGGCACTAATATTCTACTCACAAAATAACTGAGTCTTGTCAATGCAACCGCCTCTCTCCTATTTTTTCCTAAGACCCAGATATTGGCCAGGTTTGATTCTTTTTATATTTGTCTGGTTAATTGCTCACTCTCCGCTATTTATTCAGAGAGGCCTTGCCAATATGATTGGCTGGTTAATGTTAAAACTGGCTAGTCGTAGACGCGTGATTGCAGCCACCAATCTGAAAATTTGTTTCCCTGAAAAATCAGAAGAAGAAAGGAATGAGTTGCTAAAAGAAAACTTCAGATTAACGGTTTTAGGCCTGATAGAAACTGCCGCAGTATGGTTCAGTGATCTGAAAAGCAGAAAAAAACATAGCAAAATTATAGGACGGGAAAACCTGGACAAGGCATTGGAAAAAGGCAAAGGCGTTATTTTGCTCAGTTTTCACATGACCACACTTGAAGTTGGCGGCGCTCTGATCGGGGTCGATTACGATCTCTGGCCTATGTATAAACCCAACAAGAACCAGCTTGTTGAAGCAATGACCCGCCAGGGACGATTACGCCATGTCAATAAGCTACTCACCAGAAATGATATCAGAGGAACGGTAAAAGCATTAAAAAGTAACAAAATTGTCTGGTATGCAACCGATCAAAATTATGGCAGCAAAGCAGCCGTGTTTGTACCATTTTTTGGTATTATGGCGTCAACTATAACTGCTACAACAAAATTTGCTAAACTGACAGGGGCAACGGTCATTCCATTTACTCAAAAGCGAGTTGATGATGGCAAAAGTTACATCCTTGAACTACATCCTGCCCTCGAAAATTTTCCCGGTGAAAGTGAATCAGAAGACGCGAGTAGAATTAACCACTTTCTGGAAAATTACTTAAAGCAAAATCCAGCAGATTATATGTGGTTACATCAACGTTTTCGATCTCGGCCTGAAGGTGAAGAGGACATTTATCCCCCAAGAAAATAACAGGAAAAAAATGATATGACTTTAATAAAAAAGACAATTCTGTTAGCTGCATCTTTTACACTATCAATGACATTAAATGCTGCTGAGAAAAAAGCGCTCAGTTTTTCAACAACTGAAGTGGCTTCCGGAATCTATATGCTAAAAGGTGTCGGCGGATTTACTGGCGGTAATATTGGATTATCCATAGGAAAAGACGGTGTCGTTATGATTGATGACTCAATGCCTCCTATGCTGGATATCATGAAAAAAGCCATTAAAAGCATTACCGACAAGCCCGTTGATTATTTAATTAATACCCACGTACATGGTGATCATACAGGCAATAATGAAGCAATGGGAAAAGCCAATGCTAAAATTGTTGCCCATGAAAACCTTCGAGAGCATCTTGTAAAAAAAGGAATTGCGACCAGAGAAGGTTATCGTGTTGCGCCTGACTCAGCATTACCCGTTATAACCTTCTCTCATAATATTAACTTTTATTTAAACGGCGTGGATACCCATATATTTCATACTGCTAAAGCACATACCAGTGGCGATGCAGTCGTTCATTTCAAAGGTAAAAATGTCATTCATAGTGGTGATGTATTCTTCAACAAATTATACCCCTATTTTGATTATGCTAATGGTGGCAGTCTGGATGGTTACATTGCAGCCCAACTAAAAATACTCAGTTATTGTGATGACAAAACAAAAATCATTCCCGGACATGGTGAGCTGGCAAGTAAAAAAGATCTTGAATCGTCTATCGCTATGCTAAAAGATTCAAAACAAATAATACTTCAACTGGTCGAAAAAGGGAAAAGCATTGAAGAAATCGTCAAACTCAACCCTTTGAAAAAATATGACAAAAAATGGAGCTGGGGGTTTATTTCAACTGAAAAAATGGTTCGTCAGGTATACAAAGGCATTCAATAACCCGAACGATTAGTTTGATCCATTTTTTATGTGACTGACTTTATAAACTCATTATAAAGTCAATCACATTTTGCTTGCTGGTCGCCGTTGTCATTGCCATTATTTTAATAACCGGGCAACTTTTACAACCGTTAAGCTCAACATGTGTGTCATAAATTCGAGTAGCAATATTTGCTGCACCTCCTATCATTTGCACTTCTGTTGCTCCCGTATTTTGTGCTGCCTTTGATATCATATCGGCGGACTTTTCAACACGCTGATGCCATGATGAAAGACTGAAATCATGTTCTGCAAAGGACAGTTGAAATAGAGGGTGATCTTTTCGACTCTGATGACCTGCCGGTAAAAAGTCTCCAAGTAAATATGCACAATTACCCGCACCACCGGTAGAGCCTGCTCGAACGCCGATATTAATATACTTTCTGAATAAAGCATTCGGTTTCTGCTTAGCTTCAGGAATCTCTTTCTTAACTTTCTCCTTTAAGTCCTTACCATTATCGTTTTGCGGCTCAAGAACTAAAGCCGCTTCTCCCCTACGCTTTAAACCTGCAATAGATTTTTCAAAATGCTCAATCCACTCTTCAGAAGCATCGCCAAGCTTTGCATATAAATGGATTTTAAGCTGAACGGCCAGGAAGGTAAAGTCATCTGAAACTAACCACATATCAGAAAACAACTCTTCAGCAAAACTTTTGTATTTCAAGCCAAGAAATAACTTATCACGATTTGTTTTCGGTTCACCATCCCGCTCAATTTCAATCATTTCTGCAAGGACAAGTCTGAAATTACGATAAAGATAATCCTTCTTCGGATTTAAACTTGATACTGGCTCTCGTTGCAGTACTGATTTTGCTGGAGAAGTAACCTGCTTTATATCAGATGACAGCTGTCTGGTGTTACCAGTCCCTGCTTTGTTTTGTATGTTTACTCTTGAGTCCGTTACCAAATCTTGCTGGTTTGCTTTTCTCTGCAAGGCGTTTTCTCCAAGACGAGTTGCCTCATTTTCAAGCGCAGGGTTATCATTGACCGCAATTCCATTAACGTTGGATGTTGCCTTAACGCGGCCTTCCATTTGCTGAACAACATGCCCCAGTTCATGTGGCAAGTGTTTTTCCTGACCCGATGCCAGGTGAATATCTGTACCCTGAGCATAAGCA
>JADGFG010000323.1 GCA_016743995.1 Kangiellaceae bacterium
ATAGTTGATATGTATGGTATTATAGCAACTATTAAATTGAACGGAACAAAATATGAATTTCCTCTTTGTGATCTGGAAGTTAGAGATCAAAAAAGCAAAGATTATCAGTTAATTGATGATTATATAATTTGGTTTGGAAATAGATAATAATGCACTACGATGAACAGGCCTTCATACGATACACAGCATCCAGTTAAGGAGACCTATTAGAACTAAAAACAGCTTTTAATAAACGCCGCAATATATTTTAAGGAAATAGTAAATACCCGTCCGGCAAGCGGACACCAGGAATATACAAAATAAGCAAAACCCGAAAACGAATGCCATTCACAAAAATACTGTAACATCTCAGGTTCTTGTATACAAACAGGCACAATACTTTAGGCAACAGCTATAAGGTGTCGCCCCCGTTTTTATCTTAATTATGTTATGATGACCTGGTTTTTAATTAACAGTACAGCTAGTAATAAATGCTTTTTTCTGAACTGAAACATCTAGTGCGAATCGTAAAAACTCGAAAACATCACCTCCTCGTTTGATGATTGTATCAATCACCGATCGGGTAATGGCAAATATATCTGCCCCCCTGTCAGAACGGAATGCCCCGGACACTTTCTGTTTTACTTTAATATTTCGGATAGCCCGTTCTGAACCATTGTTATCAAATGGGACGTATGGGTGAAATAAGAATGTAAATACTGAATTAGCACGTTTTCTCAACCTCTTTTGTAAGGCAGGTAATTTGGAAACATTTTCCTGGAGTGGCAGATCAATGTATTTTTCAAATTCCCTTAGAATTTCATCCCTGGCTTCAAAAGGCTGGCCATACTGACTGGGACTCATGGATTGTTTCAGCTTAATGGCTTTCTGTAATAAGGCTTTCATCTGCATTGCCCACTGATTGTTAAAGAGCTCTATAAAACCATTGAGTTCTCTCATAATATGCGCCAGGCACAATTGATGTAAGATGGCTGGCGTTTTAAGTTGAGCGCTCAAAGAATCACTGACAAGAACAGAATTTGGAAAGCCATCCGGAAATTCATTTTCAATGGTTACATAGCCCCTGCTTGACGAAAACACAATGTAAGTTTCAGTTGGACTTTGCCAGGTCCAGGCCCAGTGTTTATCTTTTCCAATTTTTGCACCGGTTTCGTCACTGCCTACGGCAACCGCTTTCGATACATCATTTTTAATACCCTCATAAACAGGTTTCAAAAGATCAGCTGTTCTGTTAAGCATATTAAAAACTGTTCCTTCGCTGATAGAAATGTCAGTAAGGCACTTAATGAGTTCAGGCAATCGACTATACGGAATATATTGCCGGGCATTAAGATAGGCTACAAAAGTCGTCAGATTATTGCCATATTGAACCGGAGCTTTTACTTCTGCCGGAAAATTACCTCTGGAAACATGGCCGCATTGGCACATGCTCTCATAAACACGGTGTTCAATGACATCTGCATGAATTGGTGGTATGTCTATAACCTGACGCTTCGCTTTTAATGAAAACGCATCTGTTTTATGAACACAGCCACATTTAGAACATGTATTCTCAGGGTAATGATTGATTATTTCATCAGGGTGCTTTGCTTGATGAAGCGTTTCTCCTTTGTGACCCGGCTGACCTCCTGTTTTTCGATTACTTTTTGATCGCAGGCTTTTATTCTTGGCACGGTGCATGTCGCGCGAAGGTGGAAAAGAGCTATTACTGCTGTTCTTTGGAGTCTTAAGAATCCGTATCTCTTCTTTTAACTCCTTTACTTCGTTGGTTAACTGTTCAACTACAGAAAAGAGTTTAAGGATAAGATCAATTGCCTCATCTTTACTTAATTTTTCGAGCAATTCACGTGTAGGGGCGACCTTGTTCATACCCTGCAAAGATGGGGTATAATAAAGATGATAAGCCAGATCAATACTTCAACTTATAAACAGTGGATAGGTAATTTATTCACAAAATCACTGTGAAACTATGTTTTCAGATTTTTCCTTAGAATTTAAGTTAAATAGAATGAGTTTATTGAAGAGAGCAGCTGAGTAGTAACGTTTTTTTAATTATTAGTTATCAATTTGTATTGCTTTATCTCTCTATTTGTCATCCAATGAATGTTTGAAGAACTTGCAGCGTTTATGGTGAAGAAGTAAAAATCATTGGCATCTTTCTGAGGAAAGCCCATGTCTATATAATACTTGATATAAGGTTGATGAAATTTATGGCCTCTTGGAAAATCACTTGCCTCCTTTTTACCATCAGACCATGCATGTACTCCAATTTTGCTTCCTTCTTCTCTACTTCTTTCTGTACCGGCCAGGAAAAAGTCTACTGCTCCTGATGC
>JADGFG010000163.1 GCA_016743995.1 Kangiellaceae bacterium
CCCATTGTAACTGGCAAAAATACTCGCCCCCGATGCATCGGTGATCACGATGGGAAGCCCGGCACTATTGTAACTATAAGCCGTTACCCCGCCCAGGCTGTCAGTTGTCTGCATCAGTTGTTTCTGGCTATTGTAACTACGATACATGGGTAACAGATTACCCGCAGTAATAGTGGTCGTAAATTTGTCAAAAGCGTAACGGGTACGCAAGGTTTGTCCCTGCGACTGATGAGTGTCCTTGTAAGCCGAGATAACAATATCAATAACTCTGACCCCTTTGATCATTGAAAATGGTCTGATCAATGTCGGATACAATACCATTAGTTTTAGCAGCAAATTTGAGTTTATATTTTTGGCCAGCGACGTAGGACACAGCCTGCTCTGCTATTTGCCATCCTTTATCAGGCGCAGTCTTAATAACCAGCCCTGCTTCTCCACTGTACCGATCTTCAACATTAGTAGAGCGATATATCGTCGAACTTGTAGCTTGATAACGCTGCCATCTGGCAGCCATACTTGGATCGTGTGCCGACATGATTTCAAAACCTCTATTTACCACTCGCTTAGGATCCCAATCAGCCAAAGCGGCTAATATTTTTAGACGATAAAGGTGATTATCATCAACAGCAATTGATCTAAATTTCGTAAATGATCTCCATGCCTTATCCATTTTAACCCAAACGCTAGAGTCTACTTCAGCTAAAAGAATCCAGCCTCCAAGCGCATCAAAGTGATTATTATGATGTCTATTGGTAGTTACATTACTACCAATATAGCCACCATTATCATCATTCCACATTACACCGAGTAATGTCTTGGTTAATTTAAGTAGATCTTGACCATCGAAAATAGATAAAGAGTGTGCAAAATCAATCATCACCTCAACGTCCATACTAGCATAAGTACCATATTCTGGTGCTAAAACTCTTTCAGGGGAATTGTCTTTGTTAGTAACAATGTAATCTGAATAATTCCACTCATAAGCATTGTTGAGTTTTCTATTAGGTTTTAATTGATTTTTTAGCGTAGTCATCATGGCATAAGCTCTATCAAAATAAGCTTTCTTTTTTGTGACTTTCCCCATGGTAAATAGCATCTTAGCAAAATGAACGTATTGATTATGTGGTAAACTTGAACCTCCACCATAAGAAGATAAGTCATCATTATCAAATGTGTAAATAGAGTTAGGAGGCTGTTCTTTCCAATTATTGTCCCACTTATCGATAAAGTTGCTCTCTATCAATGCGGTGTAATCAAAAGCAAGATTGGAGTACTTGGCTAGTAACTCTGGAGTTCTTTGTACTTCCAATATAAAATTAGCAATAGGCTCCAAAATCATGCCATCATGGGCCAAGTACTCAGCGACCAACCGAATGCTAACATCATCAAAATAAACAATAGAATCAGGAGTGGAATGATCCATTTGGTAGAGTTCTAAAACAATTTGATCATTAGGGTTGATTGGCGTAAAAAATTGTGCAGTATGATACCCCCAGTTTGAATTATTAAATGTGTAGTTCGCTAATACGTCCCCACTACTAACATTATAAACTGTAGCTTGTCCACTGCTATTAGTTTTACCCAAAAAAGACAACTGGTAAAGTTTTCCCGGAAGGTAACTAATGCTCTGTTTTGCTACTTGCCAACCTTGTCCCGGGTTGCTTTTTATCACAAGTCCTGCACAAGGCTTATTGCTATAACAATCACCAGCTTTAGTTGAACGGTAAACAGTAGCATCTGTAGATTGCCACCTTGACCAAGATTTTGGCAAAGTGCTATCACTACTTGCTACATCAGTAAATGCAGAGTTTTTTACTTTTTCAACTGAGTAATCTATTGTTTGCCAACCAAGCTTTCCATCATTCTGAGGATCAGATAAGTTTTCTTTCATCACATTAAAGTGATTAGTAAGTTTATCTAAGTAAGAAATATCTGAATAAGATTTATACATTGATAAATATGATTGCAATACGTAAGCTTCTCCCCAGGCCAATGTTGCAGAATTCTTACTTTGATAGAAACCTTTACCATTATTGATTGATTTTTCTGCTGTATCAAATCGTAATTTATAATCATCAGCCCTTAACGTTAAGGAAAGAAAAAATACACATAAAAAGGTAAAAAAAGACACACGAAAATCCATAGCAATAAACACCCAGTATTTTTACGAAAGAACTCGAACAAAGAACACCAAACACTCAAAATATACCGAATTCATCACTCATAGACAACCCATTAATAATCAAGTAGAGGTTAAAAGGGCGAAAGCCATTTTTTGGGGGCTTAAGAGTTAAAAAAGTTACACACAAATCGTTCGACAGCAGTGAGAAAACAAGTATGACATTAACGTAGTAAAACAGGTTTTCATTAAAACTCAACACACTGCCTGTAATGACATTATCATTAGTTATTGTCCGCATCGGTGTTATTCTTAGTCTTTTTATAATTTCTTCTAGGTCGATTGCTATTCGGCATTTCAATTTCACAATCAGAGTACTCTTCTTGAAAATTAGCCGTAAGTTCAGTCCAAAGCTCATCTAGGTATTTTTCTAATACAGAGAACCCTGGTTCAGAGCGTAACAATCTGGAAAGGCTTTCGTCGAATTTCATTTTACAAACTGCTTTTATCGAATCACCTTCTATTTCATCGCTTGAAATACGAGCAATATAGAAATAGGACAGTTTGGTAAAAACGACTTTAGCAAACTCTTCAGACAGTTCTGGATTGTTCCTTATTACACCGTATTCAGCATCAAGAAAATCCAATAGCAACACAGTACTTTGTCTCGCAGTATAATTTTCAGTGATTTTATTTGTTAACCATACTGTAAAAAGTAATACTATTACTGTCGCACTTATTTTTAAAAACTTGCTCATACTCTACCTCTTTCTGCTTTTGTTTTTTGGTTTCCAGTAATTTCTACTTATTTTTTTTAATGTTAATATTTCTTTCTTAGAAGCGCCCAAATTAAGAAGCTCATTTACTATTAGCTTTTCATTGATAACTTCTGGGCCATTCATCCAGATTTTGCCGTAATTCTTATAATTTTTTTGATTTAAAACTATTCCTGACGTTAAATCATATACAGTCTTTATACCTGCTTTTCCTGCAGTAGTTTGAGGAATACCTGAATCAGTAATACTCTCTCCTGTATTGCCAACAATTTTATACATCATCTCCAGAGATTTTTCTCGCGCCCAACCATCAAATGCAATATTTGCCGCTGAATCAATATCAAATAATAAATCAGAAGGGTTACCAAAATTGGTAATATCTATTCCTGATGTGAACTCTTTGAACAAAGCATATTCTAATGGGTTATTTTTTTGATACTTTTCGAGAAACTCATCAGAATAGGTAAGTTTTATATGATCATCCCATAAATTTTTTCGTTTCTCATGCATCCCCTCATTAAACGCCCGAGAAAAAGCCGCAGTAATCGCACCATTAGCAAACTTGCCGCCAGTTGCTGATGATACTGTACCACCTAATAAGGAAGCTGCAAAGATTCGGCCTGCTTTTGAACCAATATTACCAATACTCTCCGAAAAAGATTTAGTCACAGCTGCTGCAGCAAAGCCATGACCAAACTTTCCGCCTTGTAAAATACTGCTGATCCCACCCACAATACCGTGGGCTACCGCCTGCCCCGCCTGATGAACTATTTGTCCCGTTTGAATTGCTTCCCCAACACCATAAAAAGCACCAGCGGTAAAAGCACCAATGGCCGCACCTCTTAAAGTAAAGCCAGAAGCCACCCAGCCCGCTATCGCACCACCAGCTATTGCCTGGCCTATTGGCGCTCCAGCCCCCGAAGTCGCAGCCGTTATAATAATAGCCATAATCACAGGCATCCATTCTGCAACTTTATCCATGAAGTTAAAGCCACTGGGATCGGTATAGCGCAATGGATTGTTAATCACATAAGAATACCGGTTAAAACTCTGGCTATTATCCGGGCTTTGAATAATGGGATCGGCCTGAATAAAACGGCCAAGATTGACATCATAAATACGACCATTCATATGCACCAGTCCCATTTCATCCAGATGCTCATGACCGGTAAAACCGCGACTGGTCGCTGCATTTGAAAAAGGACTTAAGTTAATGGCAAACAAATCACCGGTGCTGTTCCAGCTGACGGGGTCCCGTTGTTTACCCCAGGCATCAAAACTGAACTGTTGATAGACGGCTCCAGTGTTATCGCTGATCACATCCGTTGACCCCAGATGATCTGTATGCAGAAAACGTGAATCTCTGGCTTTTGCAATCTCGCCCTGGTTATCACGATATTCATTGACCACAGCGCCAGCCACCGAACGACGATATAACAATGGCTCACCGGCTTTATGGATCACTTCCACGTTACCCACATAATAAGTTGTGGTGGTAACATTATTTTTGGTGTCCACCCGCTTATATCGACTGCGATTAGTATTGTAAGCAAAAGTGGTCTGGTGACCTGCTTTTGTCAGCGAAATGGCTTTGTCAAAAATACTGTAAACAATATTACGTCCTGCACCACTCAGCTGGTTGCCGTTGGCATCGTAACAATAACTGTGACCATCAGCGCTGGTGACGGCATGGGGCCCTGCAGTTACCCCGTTACAACTGCCGCCATACTGATAATCCACCAGGGTAGAAGCGCCACCAGCACTGTTTTTACGCTTACTTAAAATATTACCGTTGGCCGAATAACTGGCTTCAAGTTGTCCGTTAATACTCACCAGTCGGTGCAGACTGTCATAATCAAACTGCTCACTGTTACCATTAATATTCTGACGAGATTTCAGGTTACCGTAATCATCAAAAGCATAATCAATCTGCTGAAGCGTCACCAGACTGGCATCCACTGTTCTGATCTGATTGAGCTTGCCAGTACTTGCCTGGTAGGTGCGAGTGGTAGTCAGATCATTGCCAGTTTTCTCCTCAGTAACGTTACCTCTGGGATCCATGGTTATCATCTGACGGAGCAATAGCGCGGTACTGTTATCACCTCTGGCATCATAGATGTGAGTCAGATAGCCACGAGCATTGTAGCGGTTTCTCGTCCCGGCATTTTTACCGGTACTGTCGAACTGCTGAAAAACTCGTCCATACTGGTCATAAACAGTTTCCTGTAGAAAATCCTGACCATCAATCTGCGTCAGTGTCTGCACCAGTCGACCAAAAGAGTCATAACTGAGCGTTCGACTGAACTGACCGCCCTGTAACAGGTTTTCACTTTTCAGCTGACCGGCACTACTACCAGAGAGAGTGGTATTGTCATATTGCCAGACACTTTCATTGACCACAGCGCCGCCTGCCACTGAATAATCCCGAACAGAGACTTTGCGCCCGAGCGCGTCATTACGGGTTTCAATCACCTGACCTTTGGCATCAACCTGTTTAATCAGCTCACCAGCGGCATTGTATTCATATTGCCAGAGTTTATTTTTACCGCCCTTGTCTACATCCCACATGCTGACCTTGCGGCCATAACTGTCATAATTAATATGTGACTGCTGACCATAACTCTGATTCAGATGAGTCACATCTTCCAGGTTACCAAACAGATCATGACTGTATTGAATGGTGCCCGAATCATCACTCACTTCAATCAGCTCGCCGAGTGCATTGTTCACTTCGGTTTTAACAACCGTGCCACCCTGAACAGCAATCTGAGTATTCACCGTAGTAAACCCAGTTCGCACAATAGTCAGCTGACGACCATTAGGACTGGTTACTCGCCCGGGTCTGCTCACCACATCAAAATTATCGGTTACCGTCCAGTACTGTGGCATCCCCGCACTGCCTTCAGCAGAAAAATAAGGTTCACTCACACGTATATTTCGCCCCAGCCGATCAAACTGTTTTTGCACAGTAATGAACTGCGTGCCTTCAAAATTTTCTACCTGAGACGCTATTTCTCGCCCGGCAGCATCGATATAACTGATACTTTTTGCACCAGCCCCTGTGGTAATGACTTTCATCACTGCCGGGGCAAAACCACAATGGCTGCTACAGGCAATTCTTTGAGTATGGCTCCAGCTGCCTGTAGAACTACGACTGAAATAAGCCGCACCAAAAGCATCATATCGAGTATCGGTTATCACACCGTTCAAGCTGCGCACCTGCAAAACTCTACCAGCTACGTCGCGACTGAGCACTTCAGTCATTACCTGGCCATACTGGTTCAGGGTTTTATTCACATAAGCCCCGCTGGCATCATATTCGGTCGTTGCCCAACGGTTAATATGTAGTGGATTGTCCACCTGTTGTAAGGTTGAAGTACCACAGTCAGCCACGTCCATGGAGCAGGTGGTTTTCTTAATCACATTGCCATGGGCGTCATGCTGATAAGCAGTCACCAGCGTCATGCTGATGTCAGCCGCATCGGGCTCAATGGTTTCTTTTTTCAGTAGACCGTTCACAGCATCATATTCAAAGGCTGCGGTTTTCACTACGCTCGTTTTTCCTGGTCGGGAATGAGTCACCGCAGTATGGCTCAGACGCCCCAGGTACCACTTTGTCACATCATCCTGATATTGACTGACCGTTGTTTTTTCTGATAATAAAGTCCCGTTCACATCACCAGCATAAATCTTAACCTGTTGATTCACCCGGTTACCGGCATTGGCATCACTGGCAAGCAGACCATAATCCTGACTTGTTACCACCGTTTTAATTGGCAGGCTGCCCACCCCGGCCAGCACGTCATAAGATTTTTCAATACTTTCGGCCAGATAGACAAATCCGCTGCGACCGCCATGAGTCGACTGATAAGCATAGGTATTAAATGATTCACTGAAGATTTTACTGTTTAAACTCATCCGGGTGGATAACGGCGTACCGCTATAAGGATGATCCTGACGATAGGTAGTCCGGGTAACCACGCCGCTCTGTACATCTTTTGTTTCCAACCATTCATAACCCAGCATACCGCGACCACCGGCCTGTGCTCTGGCATGACCATAACGATAATCTATCGACAGGCTGGCCGCTGCATCAGTTGCTGTTGCCGCACTACTAGTCACCCGGGAAACCACATAACTTGCCGCATACAGATTATAAACCGGTGAGCCGCTCCCCCAGTTGACAGGCTCCTGACCATAACTACGCTCATAAAAATCCTGGCCACTGTTTAATGCCCGATAGTCAATGCTGGTGCGACTACCCAGACCATTATCAATTGCTATTACCCTGTTTTTATAGGGACTGGCAGGTCGCGCCAGCTGGAATTTAAAGTTGGAGTCATGAGAATTAACCATATGAGGATTAATAAATAAAAAATCTACATTACCATCACCATTAAGATCTCGATGAAAAACCTGTCCATGATTAACCGGGATACGCCCCGCATAAGAAGAATAAATCATTGAAAAGCGTGTATAAGGGTTTGCTCCCCTGGCTGTAGCAGGATCGTAAATCTGATAAACCTGAGTGCCAAGGATATTTCCTGACGTTCCGCTTGGAACTCCTGAATTAACATAAGCTAGATCCAGGTAACCATCAGCATTGATATCTACAGGTTGAACCCGAATTCGATCATCTGCTATCGTATCGATATGTACTTCAGGTAAAAAGAGCTTACCTGTATTCAGACGGAAATACCATTTGCGTGGTTGTGCTGCACGCCTGTTCATTCGACTGTAAAGTACATCAGTCAGGCCATCGTTGTTTAAATCAACCCACTGCTCGGTTAACATACCAATACCAGCAGTAATTGCCTGTAATTGTGTATGAACAACGAAACGAAAGTCGTTATTGTGTACATCCCCCACTGATTTCATCACCAGATAATGTCGATCAAATTTTATGTAACGAACACCAGGTTCTTGACGCGTGTAATAATCATCAACGCTATATTTTCCGTTTTGCTCACAGCCATACCCAACACTGGCTTTCCAATACATATTGCCTCCCTGAAACACTTCTGTCCATGTGACAGCACACTCACTTTTGTCTGTTACTTTCACCGAAAGATCGGCTCGCCCATCTCCGTCGGCTTCAAGGAATGTATCTCGTTGCACTTCAATACTACGCACTGCACCAGCAGGTTTTATCGGTAAATCCATTTGTACTTCAACCGGTGCATTAAAATGGGCCAGGTTAGTCGCTGTACCAGTGTCTTTTCCGGTCCGTAGATAAAAGCGTCCATTCGTCTTATGTTTATACAGCATGTCGATTTTGGCATCGCCGGTAAAGTCCTGAAAAGTTCCAAAAACACCATCGGCCTGAGTGTTGACTGCATGATTATCAATACAACCATTACTATGTTGCCCACCATAATAAACTTGCCATTGTTCCAGTTGTAGATCCTTGATAAGAAGATCAGCATGACCATCAGCATTAATATCTTGCAGCTGCCAGGGCGCCTGACGAAAGCTATTACCTTCTTCCACATAACTGAGATTAATCATGACGCAATTTCTCGAAGAAAATGCCGTTCCACTACTATTGCCAAACAACTGCCTTATCACAAAACGACTACCACCAGCAGTATTCCTGTTTTGTACGTAGAGCATATCCTGACGCCCATCAGCATCGATATCTTCAAATTTCGCCGACTCAAATCCGACCGGATAAGATTGAGCATAAGAGCCAACATCAACACGATCAAAAGCATCATTGGCCCATTCAAAAGTAACGGGTTTTAGCTTTTGTGGTCCAACACTTTCCTGCAGAGAAACGATTCTACTCTGCCCTGCATCACTGTACTGATAAGTCAGCTGATAACTGCGTAACTCACTACTGCCCACCAAGCTACGAACTTTTGACAGGCGATGCATCATCTTAAACTGACCACCGGCCACATAAGCCAGCGTAGTATCCTGACGAGCTTCATAATCAAAACGGATGCTGTTACCGGGGGCATAATTGATACGACTGATACGCTGGCTACCGAGTAAATCATCGGTCACGTAAACATAGTCAATGGCATTACCGAGATTGTCTTCCCTTCGATTAATCGCCCAGGAAAAAACTTCACTGCGCAATGCGCCATTGTCATTGGCCTTTAAAATTGAATCTGTGGTCGCTCCGTAAAAACTGACCGAACCATCTTTACGCTGTACTTTAAAAGACACCGGCGCGCCTGCGGTAAAACCAACGGCAGTGACCCGAGTCTGGGAATCAATTTCAGTAACATATTGCGCACCTGCCGCCATATAGTTGCTACCCTGCATTAACACCAACCGCTGTCCATCCAGACAGAAACGGTCATTTGAATCAAACTGAATACCGCCGTTAACAGCATCCTGCTCAGGTGTCTGACGACAACGGGTAATACTGGACAGTCCATCAATTTTCCAGCCAATACCCAACTGGCCATTAGCCGCCTGTGAGGTATAACTCAGGCCAACTGAGGGGGCCACACCGGCTACCGCCGGACCCGTTGCAATTCTGGTGCTGTAATTTGCATTGCCTGATTCATCAACACGAAAACTACCAGCAGTTGTGCCAACAACATCAGGAGCCACCGGAAATGGTTCAACATGAACGGCTGGTGCCGCCATGGGGGGGATAATTTTTTTCGAAAACAGATAATTCAAAATGGCGGGTTACGACGGGTGAATAGCCCCCGCGGTCATCCTTCGCTCGAAAACTGATAGCATGTGCGCCCTCAGTCAATTGACCAAACTGATGTTCATAACTGGCAGTATTGTCGACCACCCAGCTTCCGGTATCCAGTTTAAATTCCATCTGCACTATCTGGCCGTCCGAGTCATCAGCAGTGGCTGTAGCAAGTACCGATTCGCTGGTTAAATAAGCGGCCGAAACGCCTGGTGTGGTGGTAGTTATCGATGGCACCACGTTGGGCGCCAGTGTCACATTAACCCTTCTTGAAACGGTGCTGGAATAAACCCCACGATTATCACGGGCGCGGTATTGAATGGTATGGGAACCAATTGATAATTTCCCCAGATTAACGCTATAACTGGCGGTGCTATCTGACTGCCAGGCACCGGAGTCCAGACGAAATTCCACTCGTGAAATAGTGCCGTCAGAATCACTGGCGCTGGCGGTAGCAACCACATCCTGATTCGTATAAAAACCGGCATTGCTAACGGGGGTTTGCGCTGAAACGGTTGGCGCATAATTCACCTGCACCGTTAAATAACTACTGGCGGAACAGCTTACGCCAGAGCGACAGGTAACACCGCGAAAT
>JADGFG010000164.1 GCA_016743995.1 Kangiellaceae bacterium
CTACCCAGCGATGCATTAAACTTGGGAAACGCTTTTAAGCTATGTACCAGACCTTTCATAATGAAAGCCAGTGGCGTAAGACGAACACCGTCTTTTGCCGCTTCATCTTTGAGCGATTTTCTAAAAGCATCCAGCTCTGTAATATCAGCATCTTCATGTTGAGTGACATGAGGAATTGATATCCAGTTACGGTGCAGATTAACCGCACTGACTTTTTGAATACGCGTGAGTGGTTTTGTTTCTATTTCACCCCACCTGGCATGGTCCACTTCTGGCATCTGAGGAGCAGAGAGACCACCCGCTGCAGGTGATGCTTTAGGTCTGGAAAGTTCAAACTTGATAAAATTCTGAACATCTTCTTTAACGATTCGAGCTTTTGGACCGGTTCCTGAAACTTTGCTCAGATCAGCACCCAGTTCTCTGGCAAATCGACGAACCGCAGGGCTGGCATGAATAACACCACCAGAAGGTCGTTTTTTCATTTGTGGGTGCTCTGGCACTGGCGCACTTTTAGGTGCTGCTGGTGAGGGCGCTGGAGCGGTTGGCTTTTGAACACTGGCCGCTGGTTGTAAGGCTGCAGAAGGAGATTTAACAACACCTCTGGCCAATAAGGTACCAAGCGAATCCCCTTGTGAAACCTTGTCACCCACTTTAACGGTCACTTTAAGTACAGTGCCCGCTTCAGAGGCTGGCACTTCCATGGTGGCTTTGTCGGTTTCCAGCACAATCAGGCTTTGATCTTTTTCAATTTCATCGCCTTCAGCAATCAGTACTTCAATGACGTCAACGTCACTGGCATCACCAATGTCTGGCACTGCGAGTGCTTTTTCTTCTGGCTCAGCGGCTTCTGTCTGAACAGCGGAAGCCGGTTCAGGCTGGCTGACTTCTGCAGCCGCCGAAGCAGTCTCAACAGTTTCAGTCGCCTGTGGCGAACTTTCTACAGAGGCAGAATCGGCAGCTCCGGCTTCAATTTCCAGGATTAACGAACCTTCAGAAACCTTATCGCCCACGGCAACATGAATGGCTTTAACCACACCGGCCTGGCTGGAAGGAACGTCCATGGTGGCTTTGTCTGTTTCCAGGGTAATTAATGGATCTTCTTTATTAATGGTGTCGCCTACGGCAACCTGTAACTCAATGACATCAACGTCGCTTACATCACCGATATCAGGGACATTGACTGGTGTTAACTGACTCATTCTCAATCTCTCCTGTTATACGGTTAATGGATTAGGTTTGTTAGTATCAATGTTGAACAGTTTAATGGCTTTGCTCACTTCTTTAACACTAATGGTTCCTTCATCAGCCAGTGCTTTTAGCGCCGCTAATGCAACATAGTGTCGATCAACTTCGAAGAAACTTCTTAAGTTTTCTCGGCTGTCACTACGCCCAAAACCATCGGTTCCCAACACAGAATAATCCGCTGGGATATAAGCTCTGATTTGCTCTGCATAAGACTTCATTGAGTCAGTTGCGGCAATAACCGGACCTTCGTGACCAGTCAGGCATTGTTCAACATAACTGATTGCAGGCTCTCTGGCTTCCGGGTTAAGCAGGTTAGTTCGTGTTGCATCTGCCCCTTCTCTGGCTAACTCGTTGAAACTGGTCACGCTCCAGATATCGGCATCAACTTTAAAGTCTTTTTGCAGAATTTCTGCGGCTGCAATCACTTCGTTAAGAATGGCACCGCAACCCAGTAACTGAACGCGCGCAGGTTTCTTTTTCGATTTAGAGGGTTTGCCTTCTTGTAGCAGGTACATTCCCTTTAGAATGCCTTCTTCACAACCTTCTGGCATTTCTGCATGCACATAATTTTCGTTAAGCGTTGTAATATAATAAAAAACGTTTTCCTGTTCTTCGCACATACGTCGCATGCCTTCACGAACAATTAATGCCACTTCATAACTGTAGGTGGGGTCATAGCTCACGCAGTTTGGAATGGTAGATGCCAGTAAATGACTGTGTCCATCCTGATGCTGTAAACCTTCACCGTTAAGTGTGGTACGACCAAAAGTTGCACCAATCAGAAATCCGCGTGCCTGCATGTCACCAGCCGCCCAGGCCAAATCGCCAATACGCTGAAAACCGAACATAGAGTAATAAACATAAAACGGAATCATGGGCAGGTTGTTACTGGAATAACTGGTTGCCGCTGCAATCCATGAAGACATGGCTCCCGCTTCATTAATGCCTTCTTCCAGAATTTGTCCTTTTTGATCTTCACGGTAATACATGAGCTGATCAGAATCGACGGGCTCATAGAGTTGACCACGCGAGGAATAAATTCCAATCTGACGGAACATCCCTTCCATGCCGAATGTTCGTGCTTCATCTGGAATGATGGGCACAATTCGTTGACCGATTTCTTTATCTTTTATTAATACATTTAATATTCTGACTAATGCCATTGTGGTTGAAATTTCACGGCCCTGAGAGCCACCGGTAATGGCACTAAAAGCGGATAATTCTGGAATTTTCAGCTTTTGCGATTGTGTTCTTCTGGCTGGTAGATAACCGCCCAGTCCTTCACGCATTTTTCGCATGTATTTAATTTCTGGACTGTCTTCACCTGGGTGATAAAAAGGCGCGTCTTCAAGTTGATCGTCAGTAATTGGCACGTTAAAACGGTTTCTGAACTGTTTAAGCGCTTCCAGATCCATCTTTTTAACCTGGTGAGAAATGTTTTTGCCTTCTCCACTTTCGCCCATACCATAACCTTTGACCGTTTTGGCCAGGATGACGGTAGGTTGTCCTTTATGATTAACTGCTGAGTGATAAGCCGCGTAAACTTTTGTTGGATCGTGACCGCCACGATTGAGTCGCCAGATATCTGCATCTGACATATTGGCTACCATTTCTAATAACGCCGGATCTTTACCAAAGAAATTATCACGAGTGAATTTTCCACCTTTAGACTTGTAGTTCTGGTACTCACCATCAACGGTTTCTTCCATGACCTTAAGTAATTTGCCGTCTACATCACGGGCAATCAGCGGATCCCAGTAACGTCCCCAGATTACTTTAATAACATTCCAGCCAGCACCACGGAAATCTCCTTCCAGCTCCTGAATAATTTTACCGTTACCACGTACCGGTCCATCAAGACGCTGTAAATTACAGTTAATGACAAAAACCAGGTTGTCGAGCCTTTCGCGACCTGCCAGTGAAATAGCGCCCAGTGATTCGGGTTCATCCATTTCACCATCGCCCATGAAGGCCCAGACTTTTCGCTCTTCGGTATTAGTGAGTTCACGGTGCTGTAAATATTTTAAAAATCTTGCCTGATAAATGGCCTGAATGGGTCCCAACCCCATAGAAACCGTTGGAAATTGCCAGAACTCTGGCATTAACCAGGGGTGCGGATAAGAAGACAGACCTTTGCCATCGACTTCCTGACGAAAATTACCCATTTGTTCTTCGGTAATTCGGCCTTCTAAAAATGCGCGGGCATAAATTCCGGGAGACGAATGCCCCTGATAATAAATAAGGTCGCCTTCTCTCTGATCGTTCGCACCATGAAAAAAGTAGTTAAAACCTACATCATATAGTGTTGCCGATGAAGCAAAACTGGAAAGATGTCCGCCCAGTTCTTTATTCTTTTTACTGGCCTGAAGCACCAGCGCAATTGCATTCCAGCGAATAATGGAGCGTAGTCTTTGCTCCATTTCCTGGTCGCCAGGGATCAAGGTTTCTTTTGATGTGGGAATAGTATTTAAATAGGCGGTTCTGGCACTATAGGGTAAATGTGCACCAGACCGGCGCGCCATGTCGATAAGTTTTTCTAATAAAAAGTGGGCGCGCTCTGCACCTTCTTCTTCAAGAACGGCTTCTAAAGCGTCTAGCCATTCCTGAGTTTCGACCTGGTCGATATCATGCGTATTATCAGACATTAGTTTCCTCTATGGGAGAATTGTTAATTTTAGATTCTTGTCATTCTTTTTTTCTTTAATTCTTTAATTCTTTAATTCTTTTTCAAACGGCTTAATGAGTGTGTCTCTGACTTAAAGCAAGGCTCTTTACATGCGCCTTACTTTAAGCTGCAGCCCCCTGACACTGGCCATTAGCTCATGGAGTATAGCAGCCGGGTTAATAATCGTTCAAAAAAGACCTCTACGTCTTTAATTATCAGGAAACACTTTAAAAAAATGCGTAAAAAACTCCTGACAAATTTTAAGCTGCACACAAAATAGCAGCTTTGAACTGTTTTTACAATATTTAGCCATGCTAAGCAACAAGCCCAAAGTTATCAAAAATACAGATTAATGACAAAGAAATGACATTTTTAGCTAGAATTCGTAACGTAATTACATTTAGCCGTACTAACCTTTTGCTGCATAAAGCATAAAGTCTGTATTATTTAATACTATAAAAATGCCAGCGGGCTAAGTGCAGCAACAGCGACCACATAGAGAATAACGGTTCTTTCAACCATGGCAATGGCGTTTTTGTTCTCTTGAATACCAACACTGGCTGAGCCTGCGGCTATTCCCAGCGCAGCAATACCGGTTTCGCTGAGCAATTGTTTATTATTGGCAGAAAAATCTACAAAGTAGTCTTTAACCCGCGAAAATCCATTAACAAAATCGCCGGTTAATAAAAACAGAATGCTGGTAAGACGCGCAGGGAAACAGTCGAGCCAGTGCAACAGTTGATAGAGCCTTTCTTCATGCTCTTCATTAGCATCCCTTACACAGTAATCGTAGTATTCATGGGCAATACGGTAAAACAGCGCACCAAATGGTCCGAGAAAAATGAACCAGAAAAGCACCCCAAAATAACGTTGCTGACTTTCAACCAGAATTCGGCGAGTGGCATTTCTGATGATATCTTCGCCTTCCGGCACTTCTGGGTTATTACTTTCTTCCTGTAATACCAGATAAGCGGCTTCATTATCGCCTCGCTCTGTTGCCTCAAAATAGGCGGCAAAAGATTTTATCAGGGGTTTAGGGCCCATTGAAAACCAGAGAACAATACAGGAAACCAGAAAGAAAAGGACGGAATGGAATAACTCATCAGTCACCAGATTAATGACCAGCCATAAAATCAGCAAAGGCACCAGTAGCACTATCAGCACCCCGCCCCACCCTTCATAAAAGGGTTTATCACCCAGCGCTTCATCAATTCGTGTTTGAATCTTTTGAAACCAGTTCAGGTTTCTATGTTCTGCGTTCAGGTGAAAATAAAACTCTGCAGCCAGTACAATAAGAACTGTGATTAACGTCATTATTGATTTCCTGATACTTAAGTCATTGAATAATTGATTAATAATAACTGATTCAATGATAAAAATCAGGCATTCGCCTGAGAATTGTTACAGCGCCTGTTTAAAACGCTGCCAGTCGAAACTCTCACCAGGATCGGTCTTGCGTTGTGGCGCAATATCGTTATGACCAGCAATATTTTCTACGGTAACCAGAGGATAGTGTTGTTGAATAAGCAGAGTAACGGCTGATAACTGCTGATATTGCTGGTCTGTATAGGCAATGTGGTCAGCACCTTCCAGCTCTATACCAATTGAAAAATCATTACAGTTATCACGCCCCTTAAAGTGGGATTGTCCGGCATGCCAGGCTCTGTCATTAAACGATACAAATTGAACCAGCTCACCGGAGCGTTTAATTAACAGGTGAGCTGAAACTTGCAGTGCAGCAATGGATTGAAAATAAGGGTGTGCGGAAGCGTCGAGCTTTCCCTGAAAAAAGTCTTCAATGTAAGGCCCACCAAACTGATTGGGGGGCAGACTGATATTATGAATTACCAGTAAGGAGATTTCGGACGAGGACGGACGTTGATTAAAGTGCGGGCTTTTAACCTGTCTGGCTGATGCTAGCCAGCCATTGTGGATTGATTTGGCTTTAAAATCCAAACCTGATGAATTTGAGTCTGATGAATTTGAAATGCTGGTCATAACAGGTTTCTGATTTTTTCCAGGGAGCCGGTATTGTGTTCGGGAATTTGATTATATTAACAAACCAGCCGATATTCATGGCTTTATTCAAAATCAGTGCTTTTTTTGTGAGTCAGGTTAGTCTTTCAGGTCTCTGACTTCATGGCTCGTAAATTGGAAATTACGGATTCCAATGCACGATCAAACAGGGCTTCGTCATTTAAAATGTGTAATCTGCCCTGTTCACAGGCCATAGCCAGCTCTTCGGTAAACATGGCCGCGACTTTAACGCCATTTCGATTAACAAAAATGTATTTGCCAGTGGCTGCTATTTTAGCTGCCAGTTTACAACGTGTTGATTTTTCGTTGATGTCCAGCTCCACCCAGTGACCTGCTGATAAGCCCTGAACCAGCTGTAAACTGGCCTCACTGACTTTCTCGGATAAGCGGTCATCGGTGAACTCGGGTAAACCCAGTAGCTCATTAGAAAAGCCAATTTCTTCAATAACGACAGGCGCTACCGCTATGGATTGAGATTTTGCTGATTGTTCAGCGGTTTCAGCGCTATCATTAGCTGCCGATGATTTATCCATAGCCTCTTCAATAGAAGGTGTCACCATTGAGTTAACTTCGGGTACTAACGGCAAAGGAGCCAGACGCAAGATATCTTCTTCTTTGTCAGATTCAATGGCACTTTTGGCATTACTGATAATCTCACGGTGCTCTTCTTCCAGCTTATCGAGCATTCGCGTCGCATCAATCGGCGAAATGGAAATAATATTAAAGCCCTTACGTAAGTTCTTAACCAGTATGGGAATTCGGCCTAATAATTTTTCGAGAATGGCTGCACTTTTAACAGGTTGTGTGCTCCACACCAATAACCTGGCAATTGAACAGGTTTTCTGCCAACCATCATTGCTGTCTTTAAGCTTTTCCAGGAACATGACATGGGCCCAGACGTTTTTCAACAATTGGCGGGCACTTTCTGATACTCGTTTGCCACGACATATTTTTTCCAGCTCAATATTAACCTGACTTCGGGCACATTCCGCTCTGGCTTTACCCTCTTCCGCTTCTGCCGTACGGCGCTCAAAAATACTCGCGCGTTGTTGAGACTTGCCTTTAAAGGCCTGAAAATCTTCCAGCAGATAATTAAAGATAGATACATCATCTTTAAATTCGGAAATAACCTCTTCGCAGATGGCAACAATTTTATCCAGCATGGCTTTTGCTTCAACATCTTCTGGATCCCAGGATAAACCAGCATAAGAAATTTCGTTTAACAAAATACGTGCTGGATGATTTTTATTTGAAAAGAAAGTCCGATCAACCAGACCCACTTTTAACATCGGGATCTGAAGCCGCGCAATGACCGATTTAATTTCAACATGCAGGTTTTTGTCATCCAGAATAAAGTCAAACAACATAGAGACAATATCAATCATGTCGTCATTAAACTGACCCAATGCACCATTTTCTATGGCTTTATCCGACGTATTGAGCTGACTGCCGAGAACGCCTTTAATACCTGCAACAATGTTGGCCTGTTGCAATTCGCCATTTTGTTGTAACTCGCGACTTTGTTCTCCCGTTGCCTTAGCCGCAGACTGGGTTGCCTGTAAATTAGTTAATGCAGCAATCAGTTGAGGTGTTTCAATTTTTACCGAGCCGTCAGCGGCCTGAACAGGGGCTTTAATTGAGGACAAATCTGATGCGGGAAAATAATACTCTGGCGAAGCGCCATTATTAACCAGTAAGCTCTGGATAACCGATAACAGTTCGTTATTATTCCTGTTTTGTGCACTGGCAGCCTGCCCATTTTGCACGTTAGCTCGTCTATCGGGTCCGTTATAAGCGTCTTCTGCTGAGCTTAAATTATTTTCAGGAACGGCAATATCGAGCAGTGATGAGTTGTCAAAGTCTGCGTTGTTAAAATTACCTGGTCCTGCTCGGCCAGCCGCTGTTGCGGGTGTTGAACGTCGCTGTGCTGAATTGCGCGGCACTCGTCCACCGGAAACCCTGAGATCGGGCAGCACACCTTTATCGATAAAAAATCGATTCACTTTTAAATAGGTATCTTCCAGCTCCGACATGACCAGCCGTTCGAACAACTTGTAAACGACCAACAACGACTTGATATCCATGTCGAGTTCAGCTGATGCTTTTTGGTAAGACATACAGATAAAAGCAGGTTCAAAGGGGTTATTTTCTGTTGTGATCTGTCGATTGGAAAACAAGGTATCCAGTCGAATTTTAATCTGTTCCAGAGCGTCTACGTTACGCGTGCGCGCTTTTTTTACCATGGCATCAATCGCAATGCCTTCTTCCAGTTCATTGTCTTCAACCAGCGCAATATTTTCAAAAGAAATGTTACCTACCTCTTCTGAATAACCGGTATTGGAGTGATCATATTTGCCCAGATTATCAGAAAAAGAAGTTTGTATTTCTTTTTTGAAATGCCTTAATAAAATTGCTTTTTTAAGACGTAACATTCTCATGGCATCAAAATGGACATCATTAAAGCCTTTGTCGGACATATCAAAAAGGCTGTCGTCGGCCTGCTCAAACATGGCCTGAAGATTTTTTTCTATTTCACTGATAAAAACCTGACTGGCCTGATCAACCAGTACAGGCAGAGGCCTGGCTTCTTTACTGGCCTGACGCGACTTTGCGTTGGCATTAAAATCTAAAATATGACTTTTTGGACCCACTACACTTACCTGATTCTTTATTAAACCTGATTATTAAAAAAGGCTTTAAGGATAAGATTTAAATCAATGACTGACTTTAGCTTCAGAGCAGAAAACCTGACTCTGTGTGCCGGATGTTCAGGCTTTAACTCAAAACAGAAAACTGGGATAGCTCATTTATTAAGCTAACCATTTATAACCTAAAATACTGCAACAGATTGAGACTTGTCACTCACTTTCATGTTTGCTAATTGATCCAGGCCGTTAAAAAATCACATTCAATAATATAACAGTGATTTTATATTGATTTTGTGATATTTATTCTGTCGCTCAATAACACCTGTTCTTTTAAGCTTTATCAGTTTTCGCTTTGTTTAAAATAAGCTGTCTGGCAATTCACACTGTCGTAAAAATTAAATTTCACTTAGCCAGTTCCAGTTTAATATGCAAGCCCCTGGCGTTAATCTTATTATATCCTGACAACCCGGAAATCTGCCTGCCTCTTGTTTAATTAAGCGCAAATCGCCATAATAATAGTATTAGTTATATCGGCATTACTTAGTTATTTCAGCATTATTGATAAAATCACCTTTTTACAAGCACTACTCAGTTATCAGGTCAGGCTATGAAGTTAAATGATCCCTCAGAAAACAATAAACCTTCAGGTGCTCCCCAATCTACTGACGACTCTCCGCTGGAAAAAGTGCCCGCAGACAGGCAAGATGCTTCTTTTAATGAAGGACCCGGTATGACACATCGCCCGCAAAATGACAGCTCACAGACTATTGGCAAGAATATGCTGATTATTGCCTGGGTTCTGGCACTGGTTGTACTCACGTGGATATTCGGCATGTGGGAAGATAATCAGGTCAACCCTAACCGCTCTCCGGATACCAGTTACTCTGAGCAGGCCACAGAAGTGGCGCTTAAACGCAATCGATATGGTCACTACCTGACCAATGGCGAGATTAATAATCAATCGGTCATTTTTCTGGTCGATACCGGCGCTTCCGATGTTGCCATCCCCCAGGAATTACAGCAAGAGCTGGGTCTGGAAGCGGGACAGGCACATTATGCCAAAACAGCCAATGGAACCACCAAAGGTTACAATACACGTATCAGACAGCTGAGTATCGGTGGCATAAAGCTCTATGATGTCAGAGCATCTATCATTCCCAATATGGAAGGCAGAGAAATTCTGCTGGGCATGAGTGTTCTTAATCAGCTTGAATTTACTCAGCGTGGTAATGAATTGACTTTGAGGCAGATTCATTAGCTGATAATATAGCGCCCTCTTCAACTTGACTATCTTTCAGGCTCTACTTTGGACAAGCAGCAATTCCAACAATTTCTTAACCAGGAAATTCATCAGATGTGCCAACTGGCAATCATTGAAGATCTGGCAGGTTCCGCAGAAACGGATATTACCGCGGAGCTGATTGACGAAGATAAGCAGGCAACGGCCACGCTGATAACTCGTCAGCAGGGTATTTTATGTGGCACGGCCTGGGTAGAGAAAATATTTGAGTTACTTGAAAATCGGGTAAAAAT
>JADGFG010000165.1 GCA_016743995.1 Kangiellaceae bacterium
TTAAACCTGCTCCGAAAAGCGGGTATGTTACTGGATTAAAGGGGTAAAGTCGACGCATTTAGCGACAACGACTAGTTCACCAACATGCCTGATAATACAAAAAACTCATGAGCTGAGTGACAGCCTATTTTCAAAAACGGCGGTATAAATCATTAACCATCAACTCTTGAAAAGAAAAGAATGGATAACGATAACTTATTGAATTAAATATTATTTCCTGAAAAACGATAATGTCCCGTTATTTTGGCTGAAAATAAATAATCATCTTCTCTGGGTCCCCACCCAATATTATGAATAATCAGTAACCGCTTACCATCATTGGATACTTTGTCACTAACGATACCAATATGAGGTAAATTCCCCGGAAGCATCCATGTAACCAGATCACCAGCCTGATAATCCCTGGCATTGCTCGTCACAGGAATGCTTTGCCCAAAACGCGAGAAAAAAACCTGTAAGTTAGGTACCCTGCGGTGGTCAATATTCCGATCGGTCGTTTTTAACCCCCAGTTCTTCGGATATAAATGAAAGCTACGCTTCATGTCCTCATGTACCAACACCTGTAAATCTAACCCTGACTTTCTATAACTCCTGATCACTACATCGGTGCAAACCCCTATATTATCTGGAACATCACCCATAGGATAATCAATTGCACGATAATCACCTTGATAAACAACAAAATGACGAGTTCGCTCTCGAGCGGCTTTCACCAGCTTCTGTTGCCAGGAAACCTTAGCATAGACAGAATCAGGATTATTCGAACGCTCATTAAGTAAGTCAGCTCTCGCAAAATCAGAGTTTAACGGAGACAAGCTTATAACCAATAGGAATATAAAAACTCTCAACAAACTCATTATAGATATATACACCTTTAATTATTGAACACTACATCCGACAATTTCCATTTAAAACAATTCATTTAAGTTTAAAAATACTCAAAAAATCTAAATTCATACTGGAATTATCCTGAAATTTTGCCTATTTATTAACTACTATAAAATGATACAAGGAGTACTCATGGCAGAAAACAATAACGCAGCTGAAACATTCATTTCAGTCGCCCATGTGGCTTCTGAGTTGTTCAAAGCGCAATCCATTGCGGAAGAGTTATCAATTACTTCAAAAAATGCACGTGCCCTCGCCGTCAGGGCGGGGTCGACGGCTGCTGGCTTTAACGAAATCACTCGCTTTATTGAAGGGCTTTCCAAACTGACTATTGAAGCAGCCAGAACGGTTAACACCATCGCAATTTCACAAACCAAAATAGCTTCCGATCTATTTCGCTCACAAGGCTTTGTCGCGAGACTAGATAACGTCAATTATAAGCCGTGCGAAACAAAAAAAAATGAGCTCACTCCAATTTACGAAGCAGTCAATATAGAAAAAACCATTTTAGAAAGAAAAATTTCAGCCAGTCTACGAGAACTTGTCGATCGACTTGATGAGACAAAAATGGAGTTGCGAGCCACTCAGGTAGTTTCAGTTGTCTCTAGAGTTGAAGCCGCAAGGGCGCACGAAGATTTTCAAAACTCACTCAATTCTGTCGCTGATAAAGTCTCTAACGCTGGACAAAGAATTAATTCCCATCTGGAAAAAGCCAGACGCCATTTGTCTAATTTACATTATTAAATTAACTAGAAAAATAAACGACAGGATCTATCATGAAAGCGATTTCTCTTTTTCAGAAAGGTAGTCATCAGTGGTTATGTTTCGGCCGAGATCCAGACAAAGACAGCAGGATTATCGATACCAACCAATACATGGTCATGAATAATGAACAAAGCATTATTCTCGATCCGGGCGGCATAGAACTATTCTCACAGATGCTCACATCTGTACTAAGATACACAACGCTGGACAATATAAAAGCATTGTTTGCATCCCATCAAGACCCCGATATTATTTCTTCATTAGGTTTGTGGGACCAGTGTTTAAAACACTCCAAACTGTACTCACCCTGGTTATGGGAGTCGTTTATCCGTCATTTTGGTATGAATAATATTGAATTTGAAGCAATCCCTGATGAAGGTAGCGAACTGGTTCTTGGAAACATTACACTCCAGTTTGTCCCAGCCCACTACCTGCACTCTTCTGGAAATTTTCATGTATACGACAAAGAATCCAAAATACTGATGAGTGGAGATGTAGGCGCGGCACTGGATGAAGTCACAGCCCCTTTTTATGTCGAAGATTTTGATGCTCACATTCCAAAAATGGAGTTTTTTCACCGACGCTGGATGCCATCAAACAAAGCCAAAGACGAATGGGTTTCCAGAGTAAGAAAACTGGATATAGAAATAATGGCACCACAACATGGCAGTATATTCAAAGGTGAAATGGTCACTCAGTTTATCGACTGGTTTGAACGCCTGGATGTCGCTACAGCAAGCAACAAATAAAATTTGAACGTCAGCTCATTCTTATTTATTTGCTTTTTGCTGACGTAAAATTTCATATAAGCATACACCTGTCGCAACAGACACATTTAAACTGGAAACACTTCCTGCCATAGGAATTTTAATCAGCTCGTCACAATTCTCTCGAGTTAAACGACGCATTCCGCTACCTTCTGCCCCCATTACCAGGGCCAGAGAACCGGAATAATTAGAATCAAAGTGGTTTGTCGTCGCTTCTCCGGCGGTACCAACAATCCAGACATTTTGCTCTTTTAATTTTGACAGAAAACGAGCCAGATTTGTTACGGGAACAAGTGGAACATTTTCCGCAGCTCCGCAAGCAACCTTCCTGGCTGTACCTGTCAGTGAAGCAGAACGATCTTTAGGTATAATAACCGCATCAACACCTGCAGCGTCGGCGGTACGCAAACAGGCTCCAAGATTATGCGGATCCGTAACACCATCAAGTACTAACAGAAGAATATTTTTATTTTCTTCCACCAAATCATGCAATTCGCTTTCATTAAGTTTAACATCCTTGAACTTAACTTCAGCAATAATGCCTTGATGATTCCCCTTCACCCAGCCATCCAGCTTTCGTTTATCTGCGACCTGAATACTGACACCAGCCGCTCGAGCCACCCCCTCAATTTCATTGACTTTTTTATCTCGACGACCTTTTTGTAAAAACAACTGCACTACATTTTCTGGTGTACTTTTTAAAAAGCTTTCAACAGAATGAATGCCAAATATCTTTTCATTAGAACTCATATTATTTCCTGTTAATTCAGCTTATCACTCAACTTTTCTTTTTTTGTTTTTTTGGCGAATCAGTGAACTTTTTACTTTTATTTTTCAATTTCGTTTGCGAGCTTTTTAAAGGTTTTTTTCTAGCCTTTTTACTTGTTGAAGACTTTTTTCCTGATTTTTCATTTCTATTTTCAACTTTTCTTTTTGCTTTTTGATAGAGTTTTTCTCGCTCACTCTTTTTTCCTCGATGACCATTCGTCTGATTGAGCAGCGAAAAATCTATTTTCCGTTGGTCAATATCAACCGCGGCAACAACAATTTCTAATTCATCACCAACACTGTAAGTTTTCCGATGATGTTCTCCTATTAAGCGCTGACGTTTCTCATCGTATCGGTAATAGTCATTGCCTAGCTCAGTAATATGAATAAGGCCTTCAACAAAAACGTCATCGAGACGAATAAATAACCCAAAATTTGTCACACTGCTAACAGTCCCGGAATACTCATTACCAATATGAGACTGCATATATTCACACTTCAACCAGTCCATCACATCGCGCGTTGCCATATCTGCATTACGTTCAGTCGCTGAGCTTTCCTGTCCCATTAGCGCCAGTACTGATTTATCATAACGTTTTAATATCGCTTTTTTATCAGCAGAAGATTGCAATTTTTCTTCAGCAACCAATGCTTTTACTATTCGATGAACCACTAAATCGGGATATCTTCTGATAGGAGAAGTAAAATGTGTATAAGCATCAAATGCTAACCCAAAATGCCCCTCATTTTCTGGTGTATATTCTGCCTGGCTCATAGAGCGCAATAACATGAGCTGAATATTTTCGGCATCAGGTCGATCCTTGATATCTTCCAGCAATTGCCGTAAAACAGCAGGCTTAGGAGCTTTATCACCTTTTATTGACAAACCCAGCTCAGCCAGATAACTGCGAAAAATTTCCAGCTTTTTTTCTTTAAGTCCCTGATGAACTCGATACACGCCTTCAACTTTATGTTTTTTAAAGAACTTTGCCGCAGCGACATTGGCACAAATCATACACTCTTCAATAATTTTATGTGCATCGTTTCGAACCAACGGTACAATTTTATCTATTTTTCGATTCTCATTAAAAATGATCTGTGTTTCTGTCGTTTCAAAATCAATAGCGCCTCGTTTTTTCTTATAAGCCACCCGAGCCTTAAATAATTTATTTAAATCTTCAAGCGGTTTGACTAACGAAGCGTATTCAGTCCGCAACGCTTTATCTCCTTCTAAAATATCCCAGACTTTGTTATAAGTCATACGTGCTTTAGAATGCATAACTGCGGGGTAAAATTTTGTTCTACTGACCAAGCCTTTGGCGCTAACACTCATCTCACAAACCATACAAAGCCGATCAACTTCTGGTTTTAACGAACAAAGCCCATTTGACACTTGTTCTGGCAACATCGGAACAACAGCATTGGGAAAGTAAACTGAATTTCCTCGTTTTCTCGCTTCTGTATCAAGAGAATCGTCCAGCGTTATATAATGGCTAACGTCAGCGATTGCCACCCAGAGCTTCCATCCACCCGACCACGTTGGTTTGCAATAAACCGCATCATCAAAATCTCGCGCATCTTCGCCATCGATAGTGATTAGTGGTAAATGAGTCAAATCTTTACGGCCGATCCGGTCCTTCTCGGTCACTTCCAGTGGTAGCTTTTGCAAATCATCATGGATTTCGGCATTCCAGTCATTTCGAATACCATACTGTGCAATGGCAACCTCAATTTCCATGCCTGGTGCCAGATAATCGCCTAACACCTGGACCACGCGACCAACGGCTTTAGACCGACAGGTCGGACGTGTCACAACCTGAACAATAACAACCTGACCATTTTTAACATTAATGGGATCATCTGGCGGAATTAATATATCCTGGGAGATACGCAAATCTTCGGGGGAAACATAGCGGATGCCATTCTCATCAAAGTATCGACCAACAATCTGAGTAGGCTCTTCAGTGTGCAGTACTTCAACAATTCGGGCTTCTTTTTTTCCATCGCCATATTGCTTTTTTTCACAAACCAGCACGCGATCACCAGGAAAAACAGCACGCATTTCACGAGCAGAAATAAACCAGTCTTTCTCACCACTGTCAGGCGAGAAAAACCCAAACCCATCTCGGTGCCCCAGCACTTTACCTGGTACCAGGCTTAATTTATCAACAATGCCATAGGCGTTCCTGCGATCGCAATGCAACTGGCCATCTCTGACCATCGCTTTTAAGCGGAAACCTAATCCCAGCTCCTGATCTTCACCATAAACATTCAGATCATGCTGAATCACTTTATATTTTAACGGCACACCCGCTTTTTCAAGGTATTGAAGAATAAATTCCCGGCTGGGAACCGGCTTATCATATTTTTCAGATTCTCGCTGAAAGTGTGGGTCTTTACTGTTTTTTGGCTTTTTTGCCATCCATATTACACATCGATTAATATTTAAAGGTGCATTTTACCTGATAAACTAACAATTCAACACGATTATCAGGCAAAACTTCAATTTCAACGGGTGGCTTTCAGCCATTTTGACGACTGGCAGTCATTATTTTGCCGGTAGCGGAATATTTATCACTTTTTTATTCTCAGGTAGCCTGCGCGCTGAATTTGCACCAACAATTCAGAGACGCAGGGGAAGCCAGGCTCGCTGCCGAATAATATTATGCCCCTGGATAATGTCCTTGCTCAATTCCCCGGTGAAATAGTGGTTCTGACTTTTTTAATTACCAGAATATGCTAGACTGGCCGATTCTCTAACCTATATCAAGACGTATTGGCCCTGCTACAAACAAACAATATTACTCAGTTAAACGGTTAAGTAATATTCAGATTGACGGTACCGGATTATGTTACTGTACAGTTTGTAGTACTGGTTAGAATTCACCTGCATGCTGGTGATTACGGCTGTATTTAACTGGATCATATTAATATGAAAAAAACCCTGCTCTTACTCGCCTGTTTTTTCTCCTGTGTCAGTTTTGCCAAAAATAACCCTGACTGGCACTCTCAATCCAATTATACCGACATTATCAGCACCAACATCCATTTAAACCTGAAAGTCGATTTTGATAAAAAACAACTGAAAGGTTATATTGAACACTCACTTAAGACATTAAAACCCAATATCAAAGTACTCGACCTGGATACGCGAGAGTTGGAAATTCATAAAGTCACTCTGTTAACAAATGACAAATGGCAAAAAGGCACTTTTAAGTTATTGAAACCCCACCCCGTTCTGGGTAGCACTCTAAGAATAGTGCTGGCAAAAAACACACAAAAAGTTCGTGTTTATTATAATTCACTACCACAGGCTTCAGGGCTGCAATGGTTAACACCAGAGCAGACAGCCGGAAAAAAGCATCCTTTTATGTTTAGTCAGTCTCAGGCAATTCATGCCCGTAGCTGGATACCTATTCAGGACACGCCAGCAATGCGCGTCACTTACAGTGCGACCATTACAACCAGCAAAGCGCTCAGACCTGTCATGAGTGCCAACAACAACCCCAAACGTAGTGCCGATGGTGTTTACCAATTTAAAATGCCGCAAGCTATTCCTCCTTACCTGATAGCCATTGCTGCCGGAAACATCCATCATAAAAAAATGTCAAAACAGACCGCTATCTACTCAGAACCCGCTTATCTGAATATTGCAGCAAAAGAATTTGAAGATACCCAATCAATGATTGATGCAACCGAAAAACTCTACGGGAAATATCGTTGGAATCAGTATGATTTATTAATTCTACCGCCTTCATTTCCGTTTGGTGGTATGGAAAATCCTCGGTTGTCTTTTATTACACCAACCGTTCTGGCGGGAGACAAAAGCCTGGTCAGTTTAATTGCCCATGAACTGGCACATTCCTGGTCTGGTAATCTGGTGACTAATGCGACCTGGCGCGACCTCTGGTTAAATGAAGGATTTACCAGTTATGTCGAAAACAGAATTATGGAAGCGGTTTACGGTAAGGAGCGTGCAAAAATGGAAGCAGCTCTGGGCTATCAGGGACTGATTCGCTCACTTGAAGAGATGCCAGAAAAAGATACTATTTTACACATTGAAATTGAAGGAAGAGACCCTGATGACGCCTTTTCGAGTGTCCCGTATGATAAAGGCCATCTTTTTTTATCCTTTCTTGAAGAGCGGTTCGGACGTGATAAGTTTGATTCTTTTTTACGCCAGTACTTTGATGCTCACGCATTTCAAAGTTTAGATACCACCGGATTTATTAAATATACTAATAAAAATTTAATCAATCGATATCCAGGAATTGTCTCTGATAAAGAAATAAACAGTTGGATTTACCAGCCTGGCCTACCCAGCTTTGCCCCCTCTCCAGAATCAGATGCGTTTGTAAAAGTACAAAAACATATCGACAACTGGATAAAAAATAGCGCTTCATTATCTGATATCCCAACAGGCAAATGGACCGTTCACGAATGGCTCTATTTTATTAATAACTTGCCTGACACGCTTTCTCTGAAACGTATGGCAGAATTAGACAAAGCTTATCAGTTGACTCAATCTCAAAATAATGAAATAGCTCATGCCTGGTTATTATTAAGTATTAAACGTCGATACGCTGCAGTTAATGAGCGACTTGAAGATTATATGATATCAATTGGCCGTCGTAAGTTGATTGTACCGTTATACAAAGAACTGTCCAAAGACAAAACCTCACTGGAATTTGCTAAACGTGTCTACCAGAAAGCACGCTCAGGTTACCATCCTTTAGCTCAGGGCACGGTTGAGTCTATTCTAAAAGAAGCAACAGATAAAAAATAAGACTAAAAAGAACTACCACTGAATCATCATATTTATGCATGACTCAGTGATAGTTCTCCTTCAGCAAGAATTCACCAGATCCCAGTACAACTTTCCAAAAGCTTTGCCTGTTCACGCGTAATATTCATCACCTTGCTGGCAAAAGAGAGATGTCTCATGCTACCTCCTTCTGCGTAAATAGAAGACAACGCTTTAGTTTGTGCATCTTTATATTTAATCCAGGCTCTCTGAGCCTTTTTAACCACTGTTTTTTCGCTTTGCTTAAGCTGCTTCATCAGTTTTTTATAACTGGCATTTAGTTGCCTGTCCCAGGATATTGTCGCCTTTTTTAAACAGTTAACCATCCCGCCAGTTGTGCTATCTTCAGCCAGACAATCATCCAGTAATAAATCAAGCGGATGTTTCTCTTTTTCCAATCCCATCCCAATCCGCATTTCTTTTCCCGATTCAGGATCAAATATAAACGACCCCACTCCAATTTTATAAACCAGAAACAAGATCTTTCCTTTCGGCCAGGCCCTGACTTCTTTTTCAGAAATATTGTTATAACTGATTTCCAGAGACAGACCGTCCTTTAACAGAATAAAACCGAGCGAATCGGACCCACGATAGTTGACTTCACGCTTAGCATCCCAACGATTGTCGGCATGAATTGATGTTGATATCATGAATAATAAGAATAATATAGCTGATTTCATTAAAGCATTACCTGCAGGGTATTTAATATTAGCAATGTAGAAACATACTCATGCAACGGCTTGTTAAAAACAATTGAAATATAGTAAATTGATGTAAAACCTGAGCAATATTAATCAGCTAATCAGTCTGCTTTCAACAGGTACGAGTAATGTCCAGATAACGCTGATGACAGGCAAAACACAGGCCTTTTAAAAGAGCAAGCGAATACGTTGAACAAGTTTTAATTAATCAGGTAAGCTTCTAACTTAATTTCCAGAATGTGCTTCCCATGAATAACAACACGTCCCTGGTATCGTTGTTCGCCAGTAGAGGTAAATTCAAATAAATAAACTCTTTGAAATCGAATGCCACGTCCCACCACATTTTTCAGTCTGATTTTTGACATCACTACTGTCTGATCCAGTAATTGAATACCCGCTTCTTTACAACGGGAGTGAGCCGCCGTATACGCTAACTGTTTAAGCTTTTGTGTAAGTGACCAATAATAGACAATTAATCCAAACCCAATCAGGGAAACAACTTTACTCATCAGGCTATCTTTCGTTCATTTTATCAGGTTTGACTTCTCTATTTTTGAATACAATAGAAATAGTGGAAACAAAAAAGGCGACTGATAATGTCGCCTTTAACGTCAGGTTAATGATTATTTTTTATCTTTTAGCACAGTGACTGTACCTGCCCCGGCCAGATTTGCCTGGTCAACAGCTCTGACAACAACACCAGAATGAGCATCAGGGTGCGCCAGTACAACAATAGAAGCTTTTGGTTTTTTAGCTCTGGCAACTTCTATACGAGCCTGGATAGCATCAATATCAATTAACTGTTCGTTCATATGTATTTCACTAGTTTCATTGATTGATATGATAATCGGCCGCTTGGGACTGGGTGGCTGCTCAGATTGATCCGGTTTGGGACGGTTTATATCAATAGCTGACTCTTTTACAAACGAAGTAGTAACAATAAAAAATATTAACATGATAAATACGATATCCAGCATTGGAGTCATATCTACTTCATTATCGTCGTCATTATGTCTTCTGTGTTTACGCATCTTTTATCCTAAATTAGCAACAATGAGGTTTTCCCTCATTGCTAATACAAACAATCTCTTTATAAAACAGTGGGTTGTTTCAAAAAGGTAATCAACTACTTATTAAATTCAGTGTTATCTGAATCCGTTCTTAACTTTTTTAACCTGGCCCAGTCCAGTTTATTATCGCTTATGATAATTCGGTCTAACTATAACC
>JADGFG010000166.1 GCA_016743995.1 Kangiellaceae bacterium
TCCCTGTATAGCTCAGGCCAGACTCTGACACTTTTAACCATATTGGTTTTAATCTGTAATATTTCCATCGGGTAGCCGGCCAGTCTCATTCCGGTACCTGCCTGAGGAATAGATTCAATATATTCGATAATAAGACCATTGAGGGTTTTTGGCCCATCGGTAGGCAGGTTCCATTCAAGAATACGATTAATATCTCTGATTGTTGTGGTTCCATCGATAATGACACTGCCATCTGCATTTTTCTGAATATCTTTACTGGTATCGGCAAAGTCGGTCGTAAACTCTCCAACAATTTCTTCCAGAATGTCTTCGATTGTTGCCAGCCCGAGAATATCGCCATATTCGTCGACTACCAGCCCGATACGAAGTTTTTTGCGTTGAAAATTGAGTAACTGGGTATTTAATGGTGTTCCTTCAGGGATAAAGTAAGCACTGGTCATAACACTCAATATCGCTTCTTTTGTGAGTTCGTCTTCTTCAAGAGATAATAATTTGACCGCTTGTCTTGCGCTTAAAAAACCTTCGACATTATCGATTTCATCGCGATAGATTGGCAAACGAGAATGAAGGCTGGTTTTTAATTGAGAAATAATTTGTGGAATTGGTTGCTCTATATTAATACCATTGATCTCATTTCTAGGGATCATAATATCTTCAACCGTGACTTTTTCCAGATCGAGAACGCTGAGTAGCATTTTCTGATGTCTCTCAGGGATCAGGGCTCCGGCTTCATTAACAATAATTTTCAACTCGTCGGAGTTAACCTGGTCATCACCGATGTTATCAACCTCTACACCAATCAGTTTAAGCAGGCCGTTGGTAATTGCATTTAAACCAATAATTAGTGGAAAAAATAACTTATAAAGTGGCATCAGAATAAATGAAGCTGGCAGGGCTATTTTTTCGGGGTAAAGTGCAGCTAGTGTTTTCGGGGTTACTTCGGCAAATACCAACACGATAAATGTCAGTACCGTTGGCGCAATGATCAGCCCTGCATCTCCCCATAGTCTCACGCTAAGCACTGTTGCTATGGAAGCTGCCAGGATATTAACAAAATTGTTGCCGATAAGTATCAGGCCAATCAAGCGGTCGGGTCTGGAAAGCAGTTTCTGGGTTAAAATGGCACCTTTTTTCTTTTTTTTGGCCAAGTGTTTCAGACGATATTTATTGAGCGACATCATGCCTGTTTCTGAGCTGGAGAAAAAGCCAGACAGGATGATTAACAGAATAAGTGTAACGAAAAGTGCTGTAGTGCTGATATTTTCCAATGAGGTAGGGCTCTATTTTTCTTCAATTGTTATTATAGCGAATCGTTAGCTGAGAAAAAACTCTAACACGAACTTGCTGCCAAAATAACCCGTTAACAGTAAAAAAATGCCTAAAAGGCTCCATCTGGCGGCATAAACACCTCGCCAGCCTCTAATATAGCGGCCGTACATCAATACCGCTAATACAATCCATGAGCATAACGTGAGTATGACTTTATGTATTGCCTGTTCTGACTTTAATTCATTGGGGAGCAACAAGACCAGAAACAGAGAGATAGACATTAATAAAAAGCCTGTCGTCAATAACTGTACGAGATATCTCTCCATCCCCTGAAGTGGCCCAAACCATTGAGTTACGCCTGCGGGGTTGCTACGCAGTGTTTTATCCAGGTACAAAATAAGCAGGGACTGTAGTGCTGCTATTAACATGATGCTTAAAGAAGCGATCCCGCTAAGAATATGCAATACGTTTAGAAATTTACCATTAAGTGATATCAGGGAGACTCCAGGGAATACCGCGACTTCTATGATGCTGATTGCGGCGACCGGAATAGAAACAATCAGTAAAGGGTAAGCATTGTGCTTCAGTAAATTCCAGCTAACCAGACACATCGCAAGCCAGGTTGTCATGCAGAAAATGTTAAACAACCCCAGGTTTTGTCCATTTCCCCCATCAATATGAAGGTATGAGGTATAACCGTGGCAGAGCAGGGCTACAAACAGCATTGCAATTGCAGTGTTGTTTAGTTTGTGTCCTTTGGAAAGGCGTTGTAATGAGTAAAAGAAAAGGACGCAATAGGAAAGAACCGTCGCCATTTCAATAATTACTAATTCCAATTTGAGTACCCGGTATGCAATAGGTGTTAAATGAGTCAGAAGATGGCTATTATCGACTAGCGAAGATAAGCTGTAAACCATTAATCTTGTTAGTTTACCAATAGTTAATGTCATTTTACGTCGAGTAAGCGACTCAAATTTATTCAACTCTATTATCGTGAGGCGTATTCCGGCTATAATACCCCCATATTATTTTAGTTAATGTTTATAGCTGCGGGACATTCCAATGTTTGATAGTTTAAGTGATCGCTTAAATCGTGTTCTAAAAAAGGTGAGTGGTAAGGGCCGAATCACCGAAGAGAATATTCAGAAAACCTTAAGAGAAGTTCGCATGGCTTTACTTGAAGCCGATGTCGCACTTCCTGTGGTCAAGGACTTTGTAACAAAAATTAAATATCGCGCATTAGGCAAAGAAGTTAAGTCCAGTCTTAGTCCGGGTCAGGCGTTTATTAAAATTGTTAATGATGAAATGGTTGCCGCAATGGGAGCTGCTAATGAGTCTCTGGACTTAAAGGCGACTCCACCGGCGGTTGTATTAATGGCCGGTTTACAAGGGGCTGGTAAAACGACCTCTACAGCAAAACTGGCGCGTTATTTAATTGAACGAGAAAAGAAAAAAGTAATGGTTGTGAGTGCTGACGTTTATCGTCCGGCAGCGATTGCTCAACTGGAAAAAGTTGCATCAGAGGTAGGCGCTAACTTTTTTCCAAGTCATGTGGAACAAAAACCTGTAGACATTGCTAAAGCAGCCATTGCACAGGCAAAAAAAGATTTTGTTGACGTATTAATTCTTGATACCGCTGGACGACTGGCTGTTGATCAGAAAATGATGGATGAAATCAAGTTATTGCATGCTGCAGCCAAACCTGCGGAAACTTTGTTTGTTGTGGACAGTATGACTGGCCAGGATGCAGCTAACACGGCCAGAGCATTTGATGAGGCTCTGCCTTTAACAGGTATTATTCTGACTAAAGCTGATGGTGATGCGAGAGGAGGGGCTGCACTTTCTATTCGTCATATTACGGGTAAACCGATTAAATTTATTGGTATTGGAGAAAAACTGGATGCTCTGGAGCCTTTTCATCCCGAGAGGATTGCGTCGCGTATATTAGGAATGGGAGATGTCCTTTCTTTAATAGAAGAGGTTGAACGCAAAGTTGATAAGAAGCAAGCTGAAAAATTAGCTAAAAAGGTGCTCAAGGGTAAAGGCTTTGATCTGGAAGACTTTCGAGAGCAACTTGTCCAGATGAAAAATATGGGTGGTTTAACCAGTATGATGGATAAACTTCCAGGAATGGGCAATGTACCTCAGGCAGCTAAAGATCAGATGAGTGACAAAGCAACAGTCCATATGGAAGCTATTATTAACTCAATGACAGCTAAAGAGAGGGCTTTTCCAGATATGGTTAAAGGCTCTCGTAAGCGTCGAATAGCAGCTGGTTCAGGGACGGATATTCAAGCAGTTAATAAATTATTGAAACAATTTAAGCAGATGCAGAAAATGATGAAAAAAATGAAAGGGAAAGGCGGCATGATGAAAATGATGCGAGGAATGCAAAATATGATGCCTCCTGGTGGCGGCATGCCTCCGATGGGTCGGTAACCTGTTATCAGGTTGTTTTTAATCAGAGAAAATGGCTGTTTTAATCTGAAAATGACTTAAAAGTAACAAATTGAACACTTAACCTGATAAATAAGCCATATCAGGTTTAAAAAAAGGTTTTCAAACGAAGCGTTTAAGGATAAAATGCGCGTCCTTTGTGTACCGGGACTATTTTAAGTTAGCTGTATTTGCTAATTCTCTGGTCAATATTAAGAATTTAGAGGAATTTTTACGGATGGTAACCATACGTTTAGCTCGCGGCGGTTCTAAGAAACGCCCTTTTTACCACATTGTTGTAAGCGATAAGCGTAGTCCACGTGATGGTCGTTTTATTGAGCGTGTGGGCTTTTTTAACCCTGTTGCTCGCGGTCAGGAAGAGCGTATTCGGGTCGAGCACGAAAGAGTGGCTCACTGGGTAGATTTAGGCGCTCAGATGACTGATCGTGTTAAAAGTTTATTAAAAGATAGTAAAGCAGCTTAATAAGCTGTTTTAGTAAGCTCATTTATGACTGACACTCCAGTTATTGTTGGTGAAATAACAGGTTTATCGGGCGTGAAGGGCTGGGTGAAAGTTTTTTCACATACTGAGCCTCGCACTAATATTCTCGAATATAATCCCTGGTTTTTAAAACAAAGGGGTGAGTGGAAGACTGTTAAGTTGCTTAATGGGCGTCCTCAGGGTAAAACCATTGTTGCTCAGCTTGAAGGAGTAACCTGCAGAGAAGAGGCGAGAGAGCTGATTGGAACTGAAATTGCCATTCAACCTTCTCAGCTAAAAAAACTTGCCAGTAGTGATTTTTACTGGCGTGATCTCGAAGGTTTAAGTGTAGTTAATCTTGACAATAAGGTTGTTGGCAGTGTTTCGCATTTGATTGAAACCGGTGCCAATGATGTCATGGTTGTCAAATTGTCTGCTGAGCAAATTGAACAAAGAAAGATTAAGGAAATGATGATTCCTTATCTGATTGATAGTGTTATAAAGAAAGTCGACCTTGATGAAAAAGTTATTCAGGTTGACTGGGATGATGATTATATCTAATCCTTTAATAAAATATTCTGCAATAAGTCTGTTCCCGCAAATGTTTTCTGCGATAACAGAAGAAGGTGTTGTAGGACGAGCGATAAAGTCTGGGTTAGTTGAAGTTGATTTAATTAATCCAAGAGATTTTACCAGTGACAAGCATCGTACTGTTGATGACAGACCATACGGTGGTGGTCCTGGAATGCTGATGAAGGTGGAACCACTGGAAAAAGCAATATTATCAGCTCGGGAATATAAAACGATTAGTAATTGTCAGTCTTCGAGTAAGACTAACACTCCAGAAGAGAAAGGAAATAAATCAGGTAAAGTGATTTATTTATCTCCTCAGGGAAAAAGAATAAATCATCAGATTGTCAGTCAGCTTAGCCAGGAAGAACATTTGATTTTGGTGGCTGGTCGTTATGAAGGTATTGATGAACGCTTGCTAAAAAAGCATGTTGATTTAGAGCTTTCTCTTGGCGACTTTGTGTTGAGTGGTGGTGAATTAGGAGCCATGACTATTATCGATGCAGTAACACGTTTGTTGCCCGGAGTGCTTGGGCATAGTGAGTCTGCTCTGGAAGATTCGTTTGTTGATGATCTACTTGATCACCCGCATTATACGAGACCAGAAGTTATTGATGGCGATAGTGTTCCAGAAATATTGTTAAGCGGTAATCACCAGGCTATTGATAAATGGCGATTACAACAAAGATTAGGTCGGACCTGGTTAAGGCGTCCGGACTTGTTAGAGAAAAGAAAATTATCCCAACAGGAAAAACAACTGTTAGGAGAGTTTCAGCGCAGTTATTGTACTGAAATAAAAAAGTGATACTTTAGATTTTAAAAAACCAGGAGTGAACAATGAGTAAGATAATTGATCAGCTGGAACAGGAACAAATGAGTAAAGAAATCCCTGATTTTGCACCAGGTGATACTGTCATTGTTCAGGTGAAGGTTAAAGAAGGTGAACGTGAACGTCTTCAGGCATTTGAAGGTGTTGTTCTCGGCATAAAAAGTCGAGGATTAAATTCTGCTTTTACAGTAAGAAAAATTTCTTATGGTGAAGGTGTTGAGCGTGTTTTTCAAACTTACAGTCCATTAGTGGATAGTATTACGGTAAAACGCCGTGGTGATGTAAGACAGGCTAAATTATACTATTTGCGTGAGCGTAGTGGTAAATCTGCCAGAATTAAAGAAAAGTTAGCCCATAAAAAGTAAAATTTTTTATGAGTTACAAAAAAAGGGTGTAGTGATACACCCTTTTTTATTGCCTGCCATTTTTTCTTTTTATTTAGAATAGCTTGCCTCTGGGTTTTACTTTTTCATTATCAATTCTATCAGGTAAATCAGTCCCATTAACCAGACTGACGGCTGCTTTAGCAAGAGTATTAATGACTATGGTCATTGACTCTAAATCCAGGGTTTTAACCTCGTCTGAAACTTGGTGGTAGTGTGGGTCAATATCGATTTGTGAGCTTGAAAAACTATGGGCTGCAACACCGACTCTGGCGAGTGTTGCATTATCTGAACGGTAGAACAAGTTCTGCTCTGTATAGGGGTCAGGATGAATTTTTTCGTTAACCAGATTTTTATTGAGAATTTTTGCCAGGTTGGAGCGTTTGTACCCAGTCATCCATATTTTTCCCTGGCCAAATCGAGACGGCTTTCCGATCATTTCAATGTTAAGCATTGCAACGATATTATCTGAATCTATTTGTTCTGAAAAAAATCGTGAGCCAAGGCCACCAATTTCTTCTCCAGCAAAAGCAACAAACATTAAAGTGCGTTCATTGTTGTTAAGGGTTGCATAGTACTGTGCGAGGTTAATCACCGCGGTTGTGCCAGAAGCGTCATCATCAGCCCCATTATAAATGTTATCATGAACTACCGGGGAGGAGGCATTTAACGTATCAGGAGTAGGTTTTTGGTTCTGTTTTGATGCTTGTGATTTACCCAGGTGGTCGTAATGAGCACTAAAAAGAACGATTTCTCTGGCTTTACTTTTTCCGGGTAAAATACCCACGATATTAGTCAGAGAATGTTTTGTTATTGTTGACTGAATATTAATGTCAAATTGTTTGACTGTTTTTTGTGGTGACAATATAACAACCGCTGAGGGACCACTATTTTTCTGGCGCTTTTTTTGTGTCAGAAAATGGTTACGATAACGTTGGAATATTTCTTTATGGCTTTCGCTGACAACCACCAGGGCGTCCTTACCACGAAGGTTGATTTGACGAAGCTCTTTTTTGAAGTCATTTTTTTCATCAATATAAGTCAGGGGTAACTGGTTTTTTTCAGTCCATTTTAATGATTCATGATGACTAAAAACGATGGTGTTTTCTTCGCTGATAATCTCATTATTAAGACGGATATTCTGAGAGTCTGTCTTAAACTGATAAAGCGCAAAAGTTTGCTTGTAATTTTTGAGTTTGGGCAGCGGATCCAGACCGGACTCTGCAAATCGTTCTGCAATGTAATTAGCTGCCAGCATTAACCCCTCAGAAAAATTAGCCCTTCCTTTTAGCTTATCGCTAGCCAGGAAAGATACGTCAGCTTTTACCTGTTCCAAAGAGATTCTATTGTCTGATGCTGAAGCGCTATGGGGGGATAGAAAAGCTAATGCTGAAAGTATTAGTGCGATAATTGACAGCAAGTTAATGGTTTTCATCATATTTTACAGTCCGGATAGCAGAGCGAATCTTTATCTTACAGGATAACTGCTAAATTTTCGTCTTTATATCAAAGGCTGGTTATGACGAGATGTATTTTTTGGCAACACGACGACTTGGCTATTACACAACATATCATGCCATCCTTGTTTGTTGCTGTTGAAAAGACAGGCGATATTTGCCAGTCCGCCCAGGGATAGAAATGAGCGATAATAAGCTTCCTTCCAGCAAAGGTGGGAACCATCGGCCTTGCATAGCTTTAATCGCCAGGTTTTCATTCCGACAGTCTGTCCTCCTTTCACCCAGCACCAGCAGTAATAATATTGAACGCAGCCGGTCAGATAAATTAACCATAAGGGGTTACTGTTAAGTGTATTTGCAAGGCTTTCGCCACTGCTTGACCATGGTAATGTAATCATATAAATAAACAGGTAGCCAACAACCAGGGCCAATATAAAGATTGCGACAGCGCCCAGCAGGTCATAAACCCAGGCGATAAGTCGCTTCCAGAAAGGAGCCAGAGTAACTTCTAAAGTGATTTTATCTTTTTGCATAGTCAGGGAAGTAATAGTGGATTACTTATTATTAACCAACGAGAATTATTGGAGTATTTTAACAGATACTGAAAATGTCAGATAGTCATAAGCTGCAGGTTAAACTGGTTAACCTGCACATTCAATTGCTTTTACACTGTATCTGACAAGTTTTGGTAGCAGCCAGCTTTTATATTGACCATAATCGAGAGAAATTAAACTGGGGCGTGTATTTGATACATCATTTTGGCAAAGTTGTTAAAATCCAGTGCTTGCTGTGCTCCACATAGTGCTGATTCTGGTTTCGGGTGAAAATCGACTAAAATACCATGAGCACCAACCGCCCTGGCTGCTTTTGCCATAGGAATAACAAGTTCGCGTTTACCAACTGCGTGTGATGGATAGACGATAACAGGCAAGTGGGATATTTGCCTGATTAAGGGGATAGCACTAAAATCCAGCGTGTTTCTTGTTGCGGTTTCAAAGGTTCTGCTGCCTTGCTCGCATAAGATGACCTGCTGGTTACCGTGGGAGAGTATGTAATCTGCAGCATTAAGTAACTCTTCGATTGAAGACATATGACCGCGTTTGAGCATTACAGGAATATTGGTCTGACCCACTGCTTTTAGTAATGCATAGTTTTGCATATTACGAGCGCTGATTTGTAACAGGTCAGCCTGAGACCTGAGAGTCGATAGACTATCAGTATCGATAATTTCTGTCATGACGGGCAGGGCATATTTTTCGCCAGCCTGTTTCAAGTAGTTCAACCCTTCGAAACCAAGCCCGGAAAAGGCTTCTGGTGTCGTTGGTGGTTTAAAACATCCTCCTGACAAAATGGCGACACCGGTTTCCTTTGCATGTCTCGCACAGTCGGTAATTTGCTGTTCATTTTCAATGGCTGGTGGGCCTGCTAAAACGATAAAGCCATCACTACCAAACTGGACGCCTTTTACTTCGACTACGGTATTTTCTTTTTTGTGTTGTCTACTGGCCAGACGATAACCGTTGGTTTCTGGTTGGTATGGCTCTTTTTGCTGGCACTTTTCATTATTTTTACAAGGTTCGTCTGAACTCTGCTCATCAGGTAAACTTTTCAGATATCTGTTTTTCGATAAAGCGCTCGCTGACAGGTTGGTTACCGCATTGTCTTCAGAGGGGTAACAACCGAGTATTTTTATGAAATGGCATATCTTTGCAACGGCATCCAGTGCATTAATGACGTTTTCACTGGCAATGTTGCCACTGAAATCCAGATAAAACATTTGTTCCCATGATTTTCCTGTAATGGGGCGAGATTCAAGACGGTTGAGTGGTAGTTCTGCATCTTTGAATATCAGGAGCACTTCGGCGAGAGAACCGGGCTTTTGCCCTGTTGAGAACGCGATAGAGGTTTTACTGTTGAGCTGTTGAGATACTTTTTGCGGAGTTCTGGCTAAAATAAGAAAACGCGTAGTATTGTCTTTCGAGTTGGCAATGCCTTTTAATAGAATCTTGAGTCCTGACTCGATAGATGATTTTTCACTGGCAATTGCTGCAACCCTGCCTGTTTTGTCTTTTCTAACTTGCTTTAGCGCTTCAGCTGTGCTCGAAACCAGGCATATTTCGGCAGAAAGCTGATTTTTTAGCTGTTTACTGCATTGACGGGCTGCTTCTGGGTGGGCATAAATTTTATTTAGCGTGTGCCTTTTCGTCTCGGTCTGACCGGCAAGGCAATGGTCGATCTGGTATTTTTCCTCTCCCACTATAGTCAGGCTAGAGTCAGATAACAGGTCATAAACCTCAGTAATCGCCCCTG
>JADGFG010000167.1 GCA_016743995.1 Kangiellaceae bacterium
GTATACGAGACTGATTGGCACCTACAAAAACAAACACCTTAACAGGATGTTTAAAAAGAATTTTCAGATTTTTTGGGTGAATATTTTCATAGTCAATCAGTATATAGTGTGTCTGTGACCTCTTTTTTGTGTCGATATTTTTTTATCCCGCTTAATAGAAATCTTTTTTATTGTTTACAGTGCAAAGAAATATTCTGGTTCAACTTGCTTATTTGTTTCTGGCGTTCTTCATCATCCATGTAATGTCTGTTTCCCTGTTTATCTGTGCGAAAAATGCGAGCTTGCATATTTAGCATTTTCAGTCTTTTTTTGGCCGTTTTACAGGTATTGCTCAGCTTTATCGCTTTGTTTTTATCGACAATATCCTGTTCAGCTTTGTCATATTGCTCCTGTTTCAAATCATTCATTCTGACTTGTAAAGTTTCGGCCTGTTTTCTGGCTTGTTCAACCTGTTTTTTTGTAGGTTGGTTTTTCAGTTTCATTGGCCTGGCGTCTTTGTGAAAGGGTTTGTCTGAATAGTGGACCTTTCCGTTTTCATCAACCCATTTGTAGACTTCACCGGCGATCAACGAAGCGAACGAAAGCGCGTAAAAAAAAAGAATAGCTGACGAAATAATCGCGTTTTTTAAATTTAACAAAGGCATAGGCTGTTGTTCGTTATCCGTAGATTAACTTTAGAGAAAAAGGAATAATAAAACGATAAAAAAGCGATAAAGAAACAATAAAAATTGATAAAAAGTGACTAAATTCGACTATAGACTGCCAATAGCCATGAAAAACGGAGCCTTCTGTTTGTTGCAAATCAGAAAATATCGACAGGATAGACAATAAAAGCCATAAAAATGACATGATTCGGCAGAATTTTTATTCATTTGTCGCAGATTATTGCGGGATTTTGCAGGCAAACTGACTTTATTCAACAAGTATTTCAAGCCGGAGAGAACGATGCGACAATATTTTCCAAGAAACGAGCAGCTATTAAGCTGGGACCCTGAAAACATGGAACGCTATTGGGAGTTATGTGAAAGCTACGATAAACCGGTTGAGTTGGACCTTCAGTCGAGTGAGGTGTCCAGCCAGAAAGCGTTTAGCCGGTTATTTTGTCAGCAGAAAGAGCACCACTAATCGTACCGTTTAAAAGCAACAAGTGGTATTGGAACAGGGAGAGTTTAAAACAGGCCTGTAAAATCAGCCTGATTTTTTTCGAATAATCATTCTAACTCGCGTACTCAGGTACCACAGGCCACCGGCAATAGCGATGCCTAATTCAATGTAATGAGCGGGGCTAGTCAATTGTCTCTGGCCCAGAAAGTACCAGAGCAGCATCCCGGTCAGGAAAAGAATAATACCTGCCATTGCCTGCATTTGCAGCGAATATTTGCTTTTGACTCGCTTCAGATTTTCCTGAGACTCAATTTGTTCACGGGTTTCACCAGTCGCACTGACACCTTTGACCCGGTCATAATTACAGTGACTGCATGACTTTGCTTTATCTGAAATTCTGTTTTTGCATGATGGGCACTTTATAATGGCCATAAGTATCACATAATTGAGATGAGTGGGGTGTGATTATAATCCAGTATTCATTGAGGCTCAATACAAACAATAACTGTTGATGACAACAGTTATTGTTTACTTATAAAGAAATTGAATTACATTTTTAGTGTTTTATCAATCACTTCGAAAACATCATTGGATAACTCATCAGTTGTGATGATTCTTTCCAGTTGTTGTTTGATAATCGTCTGGCGAGGGTAATCCAGCTTTTTCCATTGATTAAACTGTTTTGAAAGACCTGCAGCTATTTGCGGATTTATTTTATTAAGCTGAATGATAGTGTTGGCTAAAAATTTATAACCCGCACCGGATGCATTGTGAAACTGTGGCAGGTTTCCTGCGATAAAGGCACCGACAACAGAGCGAACTTTATTAGGGTTTTTGATAGAGAATTTTTCATGTTGTAAGAGAGTTTCAATATGTTCAAATATTTTATCATCGTCGTTACACACCTGGGCTGAAAACCACTTATCCATTACCAGTTCTTCAGACTGCCACTTTTGATAAAATTGTTCGATTGCTTCGGTAAGGTAACCGTTACGAGAGTTGGCAATGACCTGAAGTGCAGAGATTTCATCAGTCATATTATCTGCGTGAGTCAGTTGACTGGCCGCTAATTCAAAATGTTTTTCGTCATTGGCTATCATCATATACGCCAGAGCAACATTTCTTAACCAGCGGTCACCGGCTGTGTTGCCGCTAGTTGTGTTATAAATAGAAAACCAGACAGTCTCAAGAGATTCACCGAGAAACTTTCGCAGTGATTTGTATTTTTGAAATAACCTGTCCAGGTTAATTGAATCTGATTGTGCGATCAGGCTACTCAAAGAGGGAAGTTGCACGGCGAGTGATTTGAGTGAATTATCCAGTTTCTCGTCATGTAAAATGTTTGAATAAGCTTCTTTTATTATTGTTAAATCTTCACTGCTGGTTTCATTATCATCATTTAATAAAATCTTTGTTAGCAGGTTCTGGCCCGCATCCCATCGGTTAAAGGAATTGCTATCAAATGCAAACAGGGTTGCGAGATCAGCTTGAGAATATTGATAATCGAGAATGACCGGTGCAGAAAAATCACGTAATAAAGAGGGGATTAGTGATTCGTTATCACAGCGAATTTTAAAGGTCTGTTCTGATTGATCAATGATCAATAAGTGTTCGAGTTTTGTTTCCGTAGAATTACCGACACTAAAGGCAAGGGAATTTCCCTTGTCGTCAATAAAACCTGTTTTTACTGGCAACATAAATGGTTGGCTGGTTTTTTGTGCCTGGGTTGGTTGACATGACTGAGTGCAGCGCAATTCAAACAGACCTTTGTCTATTTTAACCAGTTCTACTTTTAGTTGTGGTGTACCTGACTGGCTGTACCAGTTTCTGAATTGTTTCCAGTCTTTTTTATTGGCATCTTCCATTGCTTTAATGAAATCTTCGCAGGTGACTGCCTGTCCGTCATGCCGTTCAAAATACAAATCCATTCCCTCGCGAAATCCCTGTTCTCCGAGTAGTGTGTGCATCATCCGTATGACTTCAGCACCTTTATTGTATACTGTTACCGTATAAAAATTATTCATTTCTATATAGGAGTCCGGGCGAATTGGATGGGCCATTGGGCCAGAGTCTTCGGCAAATTGTGCTGAGCGAATGATTTTCACCTGTTCGATACGTTGTACTGCTTGCGATTGCATATCTTCACTGAATTTTTGATCGCGAAACACGGTTAAACCTTCTTTCAGACTGAGCTGGAACCAGTCACGACAGGTAATTCGGTTTCCGGTCCAGTTATGAAAATACTCATGGGCAATAACACATTCGACGCCTTCAAAATCAGCGTCTGTAGCGGTTTTTTTATTGGCCAGTACATACTTTGTATTAAAAATGTTCAGACCCTTATTTTCCATGGCCCCCATATTAAAGTCACTGACAGCAACAATCATATATAGGTTGAGATCATATTCTCGGCCAAATTTTTCTTCGTCCCACCGCATAGAGGCCTTTAAAGAGTCCATTGCGAACTGGCACTGGTCCAGCTTACCTTTGTCGACAAACAGCTCCAGCTTTACCTTGCGTCCACTCATGGTGGTAAATTCATCTTCAAGGCAATCCAGATCGCCCGCGACTAGCGCAAACAGATAACAAGGCTTTGGAAACGGGTCATGCCATTCCACAAAGTGACGCTTATTATCAAGCTTACCTTTATTCATGGGATTACCATTGGATAAAAGCAGGGGGTACTTTTCTTCTTCGGCTTCAACTCTCACCTTAAATTCAGACATAATTTCAGGACGGTCGAGATAATAAGTAATTTTTCTGAAACCTTCTGCTTCGCACTGGGTGCAGAATTTGCCCGCAGAGGTATATAACCCTTCCAGGGAAGTATTTTTGTTGGGAAAATTCTTGATGACTGTTTTAAGAATAAATGAGTCGCTGACTTTGTGTAAAGTTAAAGATTCACGGTTTACTTCATAGGATTCCTCGGGAACGGGTTGGCCGTCCACCAATATTTCCTGTAACTCAAGTTCTACTCCATCCAATACCAATGGTTGTAGAGCAGGTCGTTTATCGAGTGGATTTCTGACTATTTCCAGTTCAGTGGTTACCAGCGTGTAGTCATCATGAAGTTGAAAGACTAAATGAGTGTTTTTTATTAAATACTGACTAGGCTGATAGTCTTTACGGTATTTTGTGACGGGTTTGTTTGATGAATACATGGCCTGGTTAATCCTGGATAACGTTACGGTAAATGATAAAGCAGCAATAATATTGAACTTTTCAAATTCTAGCAGCGCTTAGCATTTTGCGAAAGAGCTATCTATTGCTATCGTTAAAAGAATGTGAGCATATTTTAAAAATTGACTATAAATCACTCTAAATAGCGACTAATTGTAGCTATCTACTTTAAACTAACTGAGATACATGAGTCATTTTATATTGTTTTACTATACAAATGACTCATTTGCCCTTATGATTCCGCCCAGCAAATGTAACTGAAAGTAGACTTAAGTATCGACCGGACTTTTCCTGATTTCTGTATTGATATCAGAGATATAATGTAATTAATGCATTTCGGCCGTGTTTTCTTTCCAGCCCCAGGCGTTTTTAGTCATTATTCAGATATTAGATCTGATAGCAGTTTGCTATTAAAGACGCTTTACCAAGTTAAGGAGAAGTCGTTTTGACCATAGTTGCTAAATTTGAAATTAAGTATACTCAATATCTTGATGAAAATGGTGAGCTATTAACCAACAATCCACCAGCGATTGCAAAAGATTTCGATTGTCTGAAAAAATTATATCGTGATATGGCCCTGGTCCGACAGATGGACATTAAGGCGTATGCATTACAAAGAACTGGAAAACTTGGCACTTATGCTGCCGCAACGGGACAAGAAGCAATTGGTGTTGGTTATGCCAGTGTAATGAATCATGATGATGTGCTCGTTCCCTATTATCGTGGCCAGGCTGCAATGGTTCAGCATGGTGTCAGTGTCGAAGAAGTGTTTCTTTTCTGGGGCGGTGATGAGCGCGGTTGTGATTTTAAAAATGAAATGGCAAAGCAGGATTTTCCAATTGCCGTACCAATCGCGACACAGTCATTACACGCAACAGGAGTGGCTAAAGCCATGCAGCTCAGAGGCGAGAAGCGTTGTGTCTTTACTGAAATTGGTGAAGGCGGAACTTCTCAGGGGGATTTCTATGAGGCATTAAATGTTGCCGGAATCTGGAATCTGGGTGTTGTTTTTATTGTAAATAATAATCAATGGGCTATTTCTGTTCCCAGTGGTTTGCAGACGGCCTGTAAAACTTACGCACAAAAAGCGATTGCTGCAGGAATAGACTGCCAGCAGGTTGATGGAAACGATATTATTGCGGTCCATGAAGCGGCACTAAAAGCCGCCGAAAAAGCCCGTAATGGTGGCGGGCCTACGTTAATTGAGTGTATCAGCTTAAGATTATGTGATCATACAACGGCAGATGATGCCAGTCGTTATCGTCCTGATGGAGAGCTGGAAGAAGGTTGGAAAAAAGAACCATTATTACGATTGAGAAAATATCTGGAAGCTAATAGCCAGTGGTCTGAAGTATTAGAAAATGAAATGCTGACTGAAGTGAATCAGTTAATACAGAGTAATGCTGATAATTACGAGAATCTGGCTGCGCAACCTCCAGAAGCGATGTTTGATTATCTTTATGCAGAATTGCCAGAAAGAACGTTGCAACAAAGAGAGGTTGCAATGGCCAGAGGAGCGAAGCAATGAAGGCGATTACTCTGATTGAAGCGGTTAATATGGCAATGGCATATGAAATGACACAAGATAAAGAAGTTGTCGTTTTTGGTGAAGATGTTGGTGCAAATGGCGGTGTATTTCGAGCGACTGACGGTTTGCAGGAGAAGTTTGGAGAGGCGCGGGTTATCGACACCCCACTTGCTGAAGCAATGATTGCCGGAGTGGCCATTGGTATGGCTGCACAAGGAATGAAGCCAGTAGCGGAAATTCAGTTCATGGGATTTATTTTTCCTGCCGCGGATCATATTATTTCTCATTGTGCTCGTTTAAGAAACCGAACTCGAGGACGTCTGACATTACCACTTGTTATTCGTGCGCCTTATGGTGGCGGAATTCATGCGCCTGAAAATCATTCTGAAAGTACGGAAGCCATTTTTGCTCATATTCCAGGGCTTAAAGTCGTTATACCTTCCAATCCATCGAGAGCCTATGGGTTAATGCTGGCTGCAATTCGAGATCCTGATCCGGTTATTTTTTTAGAACCCAAGCGTGTTTATCGAATTGAAAAACACGAAATTGAAGATGACGGAGAGGATTATCCTCTGGGCGTTTGTTTTGTTGATAGAGAAGGCACAGATATTACTCTGATCAGCTGGGGAGCGATGATGCATGAAACCAGGCAAGCCGCCGAAAAGTTGGCTGCTTTGGGAGTGAGTGCTGAAGTGATAGATGTGGCTACCATTAACCCTCTGGATATTGCAACAATTCTGGACTCGGTAGCTAAAACTGGTAGAGTCTGTATTGTTCAGGAAGCGCCAAAAGCTGGTGCGTTAGGCTCTGAAATTGCTGCAGAAATTGCTGAAAAAGGTATCATGAATTTGCTAGCCCCCATAGGGCGAGTCTCTGGTTTTGATACTGTCATGCCATACTACCGACTTGAAAAACAGTTTATGCCAAAAGTTGAGCATATTGTTGAAGAAGCTCGGCGAATTGTGGAGTACAAATGAAAACATTTAATTTACCCGATTTAGGTGAAGGCCTGCCAGATGCAGAAATTGTTCGCTGGTTAGTCAAAGAAGGAGATAAGCTCGCTCTGGATCAACCCATGGTTGAAATGGAAACGGCTAAAGCGGTGGTAGAAGTGCCATCTCCATTTGAAGCGACTGTTACGCGGTTGTGTGGACAGGCCGGAGAGATTATTGAAGTAGGCTCGGTATTAGTTGAATTTGATGGTGAGCCAGACAGTCAGAAAGAATCATTAGAACAGTCAGTCAGTCATTCTGCAAAGTCTGAGCTGGCTGATGCGGGAGCGATGGGGAGTGAGCAACCTCATAGCGCAACGCAAGATAAAAATACGTTTTATTTACCTGATTTAGGTGAAGGTTTACCCGATGCAGAAATTGTCCGCTGGTTGGTCAAAGAGGGAGATACCTTAACGCTTGATCAACCCATGGTTGAAATGGAAACGGCTAAAGCAGTCGTTGAAGTGCCATCTCCATTTACCAGTCAGGTTAGTCAGCTACATGGTAAAGAAGGTGATGTGATTGAGGTCGGTGCTCCGCTTGTCAGTTTTGGAATTTTAAGTAAAGAAGCGGCTGGCTCTCAAGTGTCTTCCGGCGAGCCAATGATGGAAGAAAAATTAAAAGAACTCAATGATACTGAAACTTCGAATGAAGCTGAGAAAGCTGCGACCGTGGTTGGTGCGATGCAGGTTGGTAACAGTATTGGTGCCGAGTCAGCTAATGTTGTGGTAAAGGCGCTGGCTCGAAAATTAAAAGTGGATCTGGCTCAGGTCAGGGCAACTGGCAAAAATGGGGACATTACTCAGGCAGATGTCAAACGGGCAAAAGCTGAAGGAAAACTGCTTTCGAGAGTAAAGCCACCTGCTAATGCTTCAGAAGGGATGTCCGCTTACCAGGATAATCCATTAGCTTATAAGGCTTCTCCAGCAGTTAGAGCGCACGCCCATCGTGCAGGGATTTCTCTGGGTCAATGTATTGCTACAGGAAGTAAAGGTAGCATAACGCGAGCAGATGTCGATGCTGTTAGTCAATCTGCGCAGGGCGGCCGTGTTGCTGGTAATAAAGAGACTAAAAAAATAACAAAATCATTCTCAACGGTGCAAGCCAGTGATACACCGCTAAAAGTGCGTGGTGTCAGACGGGCAATGGCCATGGGAATGAGCAAAGCACATACCACGGTAGTGCCGACAACTTTAATGGAAGATGCGGACATAACAAACTGGCCTAAACAGGATGCATTGGCCCGTTATGTCAGAGCATTGGTTTATGCCGCTAAATTTGAACCTGCACTTAATTGTTGGTTTGATGGCGAAAAATTTGAGCGACTTGTTCATCCTCAGGTTAATGTTGGGCTGGCAGTTGATTCCGCTGATGGGTTGTATGTTCCGGTTATCCATAATGCAGACCAGATGAGTGCGGTACAGGTTCGTTCAAGAGTCGAGCAGTTACGTGAAAAGATAGAAAGCAAATCTCTAAGTCAGGCCGATCAGCAGGGGGGAACAATTACGCTTTCCAACTTTGGTTCTATTGCCGGACGTTATGGAACTCCGGTGGTTTCGCCACCGCAGGTTGCTATTTTGGGAACCGGTCGATTCAGAGATGAGCTTAAACTAACAGAGCAGGGCATCTCAAAACGAAAAATGTTGCCTTTATCATTAACTTTTGATCATCGTGCCTGTACCGGTGGGGAAGCTGCGAGATTTTTAGCGGCAGTGATAGAGGATTTACAAAAGCCTGTTTAGTTTTATATCCAAATTCTCTGAAAACTGCATTTCCAGGGAGCTTGGGGATACCTCAGAGGTGCTTGATGCACCTCTTTTTCATTTCGTTTCGCTATTTTATTGATTTTAAGGGGATATTTTCGCTTTCTAATTACGAAGGTTTCAAATCCGTCTACACTTGATAATAGCAAGAGTCAGCATCGCATTGATATCCATAAAAATAAAATAGAGTAGCGTGGACAATATATGGCAGATTTACCGGTCACTTTGAGTTATTTTGGCTCGCTTCAGAATGTTAGCCGAATTATCAGTCAGTCCGGATTGCTTTTGATGCAGGCCCATCAGCTTAATGACCCATTTTTACCTGATAAAAATACTGCCATGGCATTTGGTGTTCAATCATTATTTGAATCTTCGGTCAAGCATATCTCTCATGCTATTCTGGGGAAAACAGCCCCCCGAGGACAACCAAATCATCCTTTGCAAAAAGCGATTATGCGCTGGCGAATGGAAGATCGTTTTAATGATGAAGCCGAGGTTAAGGAAGCGTTACAGGGATTGTTACCAGCGATGGTGGAGCAGGCTTTTAATGAAGCTAAAGAGTCTCACGCTAAGTGGGTCAGTTATGTTAGTACTAAAAAACTGGTTTCATTTTATGAAAAGTATAATGCGCTTGAATTATGGGAATCGAGAGGGCTTCAACATAAAGGCGCGGTGATTAAGTTTAAATGTGACGAAGCGTCTATTTTTAAATACTGCCATAAGGTTAACTATCAACGTTTTCCAGCTGCTACTGTTGACGCGACAAGTTATATTGATCATATGATTGGTACTTCTACTGAAATAGCATTTGATCCACAATCTACGCTGCTGACACAAAATAGTTCAAAACGAAGCTTAAAAGAGTGGCGGTTAATTATTGACGACAGTGAGTTTGACGAAAACTACCTTGAGTTTCCATTGAGTCTTATTCAGAGTATTTATGTTGGTGCGCTGGTTCCTGAGAAAATGGCCAGGCAGTTTGAAGATCAGGTTGCCAGCTTAAATCCGAATATCCTGGTTTATCAGGCATGTTGTAAACCTGGAGAATACGAGCTGATGTTCAATAAAATCAGTGACAATACTGAGCCAGATCAAGCAGCCGATGAATAATAT
>JADGFG010000168.1 GCA_016743995.1 Kangiellaceae bacterium
TCATTATTCTGTGTATAACTAACATTAACCTATATAAAACAGTAGGATATACGTTTATTAACTATGTAAATAAACACTCATTAAGTTATGAATATTAAGTGATCTAATTTGTACAAATATACAATTTCTTATTAAATTTGATTTATGCACACAGTTTTATACATTTTTTACAATTAAACTGGTTAATCAGATCTAGCTTAAGTAATTTATTGATGATTTTTTACTCATATTCTAAAAACAGATAATTCGTAATTATTTTGTAATTTAACCAAAAGCTGTGGATCATTTTTATAATTCGATCTAAACTGCATAACTCTTCCACAATATAGCTTTGTAGAAAACCGGTTTGGTTATTTATTAACCAAAGTCACATTAATAATATCTGAAAATAAAATAGTTAAACCAATGTGGAATAAGTGCCAAAGATATCTCCAGGATGAATTACCACCTACTGAATTCAGTACCTGGATCAGGCCATTAAAAGCAAACCTGGAAGAAAATAAATTATACCTTCAAGCGCCTAACCGATTTGTACTTGATTGGGTCAGAGAAAAATATTTGCCTAAAATTCGAGAAATTCTCGCTAATGAAGGTGGTGAAAAATTAGAAATTTTGCTGGATATTGTTAAGGTAAATACTTTATTCGAAAATAAAAACAACGTTAATCAGGTTGTACATAACAAACAAACAGAAATTAAACCTAATAACATTAGTTTACCTCCCGTTTCAAAATCAGCTGATTCTATTGGTCCAAATAAGAAAAAGGGTAATTTGAACACATCATTTACATTTGATAATTTCGTTCAGGGTAAAAGTAATCAGCTCGCAATGGCAGCAGCAAAACAAATCGCAGAAAATCCAGGTAGCGCCTATAACCCTTTATTTATTTATGGTGGTGTTGGTTTGGGAAAAACGCATTTAATGCAAGCGGTCGGTAATCAGATATTAAAAAATAAACCCAATGGAAGAGTTGTTTACCTACATTCAGAAAGATATGTCGCTGATATGGTAAAAGCGCTTCAAACGAACTCTATTGAAAAATTCAAAAAGTTCTATCGTTCTGTTGATGCCCTGTTTATTGATGATATTCAGTTTTTTGCTAACAAGGAACGTTCACAAGAAGAATTTTTTCACACATTTAATTCTTTATTAGAAGGAAATCAACAAGTTATATTAACTTGTGATCGTTATCCAAGAGAAATAGATGGGGTAGAAGAACGACTTAAATCTCGTTTTGGTTGGGGATTAACGGTTTCAATTGATCCTCCTGAACTTGAAACAAGAGTTGCCATATTAATTTCAAAAGCTGAAGAATCAAAAATTGAATTACCTAACGAAGTAGCATTCTTTATTGCAAAACGTATTCGTTCAAATGTAAGAGAGTTAGAAGGCGCATTAAAACGCGTTATTGCTAATGCGCAATTCACTGGAAAAGAAATTACCGTTGAATTTGTTAAAGAAGCACTAAGAGATTTAATAGCAGCCCAGGATAAACAAGTCAGTATTGATAATATTCAGAAAACAGTCGCAGAATATTATAAAATTAAGGTGTCTGATCTACTTTCAAAAAGAAGAAATCGATCAATAGCCAGACCCAGGCAGCTGGCTATGTCGTTAGCTAAAGAATTAACGAACCATAGCTTACCTGAAATTGGAGAGGCATTTGGTGGTAAAGACCACACTACGGTACTCCATGCCTGTCGGAAAGTTAAATCGTTAAAAGAAGAATCACAAGATATTAATGAAGATTATACTAATCTCATGAGAACGTTATCGAGTTAAATCTGGGGTAGGAGCTTAGAGAATGAAATTTTCTGTGGACAAAGAAGCCCTTGTGGGTCCTTTACAATTAGTATCTGGAGCTGTAGAAAAACGTCAAACCTTACCTGTTCTAGCAAATATTTTGCTAAAAGTTGATGAAGGTTATCTGACATTAACTGCAACGGACTTAGAAATTGAAATGTCCTGTAAAATACAGTTAAATGGCGATTTCTCAGAAGGCGATATTACTGTACCCGCGCGAAAATTTGTTGATATCTGTAAAAGTTTCCCTGGAAACGCATTAATCAATATCAATCTGGATGAAAATCATTTACGGGTTTCCTCTGGTAGAAGTAAATTTTCGTTATCGACTATTTCCGCTCAAGAGTTTCCCAATATTGAAGACAGTGTGTTTACACAGCAAATTCAGTTACCAAGTGCAAATTTAAAAACATTATTTGATCGAACCAGCTTCGCTATGGCCCATCAAGATGTTCGATACTATCTTAACGGCATGTTGTTGGAGTTAAGCGGCAACAAAATTCTCTCTGTTGCCACAGATGGACATCGCCTTGCATTAGCGTCATTAGAGTTTGATAGTCATATAACTGACGATCTGGTTCAGGCAATTGTTCCCAGAAAGGGAATTATCGAAGCAGGTAAGTTACTATCGACTTCTGATGATAATTGCCAGTTGGAAATGAATGCTAACCATATTCGGGTTACACTGAATCAATACATTTTTACCTCAAAACTCATCGATGGAAAGTTTCCTGATTATGACAAAGTCATTCCAAAAAATGCTCAACGGCTGATGGTTTCAGAAAAGGAAACGATTAAAGATGCATTTTCGCGAGCCTCTATACTCTGCAATGAGAAATTCCGTGGCGTACGCCTTACCTTATCGCAAAATCAGCTCGCTATTCATGCAAACAATCCAGAACAGGAAGAAGCTGAAATTGAGTTAGATGTTGACTACACTCACGAGTCACTTGAAATCGGTTTCAATGTCGGTTATTTGCTAGATGCGCTCAACGTTATTAAGTCAGAAAATGTAAGGTTCAACCTGGGGGATGCTAATAGTAGTGTGCTAATCGAAAATGCTGATTCCTCGGATTGCATGTATGTTGTAATGCCGATGAGGCTTTAATCGTTTTTAATGTTTTTAAAGTCTCTCAGATTTAAAGGATTTCGAAACCTGGAATCTTCAAATATCGATCTTAATAAACGGCTCAATGTATTCCATGGTAAAAACGGGGCGGGAAAGTCCAGCATACTAGAAGCCATTGCGTTGCTTTCATCTGGGCGTTCTTTCAGAACTTCAAAACTTGACTTGATTCCCAATGATAAAGAAGCAGAATTATTACTTTTTGGACTGATTGATGAAGATTGGCGAGTTGGTATTTCTTACAATAGGGTTAGCAAACAAAAGACGATAAAGTTAAATGGAGAGAAAGTAAAAGCGCTCTCTAGTCTTTCAAAATTGTATCCAACTCAGGTTCTTAGTCCTGAGTCTTATCATCTTGTAGATTCGGGACCATCAGAGAGACGTAAATACCTGGATTGGTTATTGTTCCACGTGGAACATAATTACCATGATTATTGGAAAACTTATCACTCAGTGTTAAAACAACGTAATGCGTTGTTAAGGTCATCACATTCCCTGAATAAGTCAAATGAGCTTTCTGTATGGAATAGTCAATTGATTGAGGCTGCAAACTTGATTACAACGGCCAGGAATAGCCTTATGAGTGAGTTAAAGGAAACCTTTGAGCAGATTACACCATTACTTGGTAATAGCGCCTGTGACGGCGTCAAGCTTTCTTATTACGAAGGTTATAAAGGCTGTTTCGCTGATCGGCTTGAGGAAAACCATCAAAAAGATCTGGAATCTGGTTTTACAAGGGCAGGGCCACATAAAGCTGATTTGCGTATTAAGGTTGAGGGTCACCTTGCTAAGGATTTTCTTTCGCGCGGCCAGAAGAAAGTACTTATTAATGCGTTATATCTTGCACAAACGGCAATACTTAAAAAGCGTACAAATAAGGATAGTCTGTTCGTTATAGACGATTTTACTGCTGAACTCGATCTGGAAAATCAGCAAGCATTATTACAGATGTTAATGCAGCAAAACAACGTACAAATTATACTCTCTTGTTTACATCTTGAGTCGCTTAATTGGCTAAAAAAAGGGTATAATACGGCCCATATGTTTCACGTGGAACATGGCACGGTTAACCCGGAAGAGCCATTCGAAACCAATTGAATAAAATGAAAAAAGGTAGATTATTGAATGTCTGATAATAACAATAGTTATGATTCATCAAGTATCAAAGTACTAAAAGGACTTGATGCGGTTAGAAAGCGTCCTGGAATGTATATTGGTGATACCGATGATGGTACCGGTTTACATCATATGGTTTTTGAGGTGGTTGATAACTCAATTGATGAAGCGCTTGCCGGACATTGTTCTGATATTAATGTCATTATTCATCCTGATAATTCCGTGTCTGTTTTTGATGATGGCCGTGGAATTCCAGTAGGCATACATCCAGAAGAAGGGGTGAGTGCTGCTGAGGTAATCATGACCGTTTTGCATGCGGGTGGAAAATTTGATGATAACTCCTATAAAGTATCAGGTGGATTACATGGTGTAGGTATTTCTGTAGTAAATGCACTTTCAGATGAACTTACGTTAACGATACGTCGAGAAGGTAAAGTACATGAACAAACTTATCACTTAGGTGAACCTCAGGCGCCACTTGCTGTAACGGGAGACACTCAGCGAACTGGAACCGAACTTCGTTTTCACCCAAGCCCCAAAATATTTGCCAATATTACTTTTCATTATGATATTTTAGCCAAGCGTTTAAGAGAACTGTCTTTTCTAAACTCCGGAGTTAGTATTCGTCTGAAAGATGAACGTTCAGGAAAAGAAGACCATTTTAAGTATGAAGGTGGAATTGAAGCTTTTGTCAGTTATTTAAATCAGGCAAAAACAGCCATTAACCAAAAGATGTTTTATTTTACCAGTGAAAGAGAAGAAGACGGTATTGTGGTTGAAGTTGCCATGCAATGGAACGACAGCTTTCAGGAGAATATTTTTTGTTTCACCAACAATATTCCACAGAGAGACGGTGGCGCGCATCTAGCTGGTTTTAGAGGAGCGTTGACTCGGACACTAAATACCTATATTGAAAAAGAATTTTCAAATAACAAAAATAAGACATCAACTACCGGTGATGATGCGAGAGAAGGGTTAACTGCAGTTGTTTCTGTTAAAGTGCCAGATCCCAAATTTTCTTCTCAAACTAAAGATAAGCTGGTTTCGTCAGAAGTAAAAAGTGCTGTTGAGCAAGCGATGAGCCAGGCATTGAATGATTATTTATTAGAAAACCCTCAAGAAGCCAAAATTATTGTCACCAAAATGATTGATGCGGCAAGAGCCAGAGAAGCAGCTCGTAAAGCCAGAGATATGACCCGGCGAAAGGGAGTGCTGGATATTGCGGGTTTGCCAGGTAAACTGGCTGATTGTCAGGAAAAAGATCCGGCTGTTTCTGAAATCTATATTGTGGAGGGTGATTCTGCGGGTGGATCAGCTAAACAGGGTAGAAATAGAAAGAATCAGGCTATTTTACCGCTAAAGGGTAAAATTCTTAATGTAGAAAAAGCGCGTTTTGACAAAATGTTGTCTTCTGTAGAAGTTGGTACGCTAATAACCGCTCTGGGTTGTGGGATTGGTCGAGATGAATTTGACGTTGAAAAAACACGTTACCATCGAATTATTATCATGACCGATGCGGATGTCGATGGATCACATATCAGAACTTTGTTGCTCACTTTTTTCTATCGCCAGATGCTTCCACTTGTTGAGCGTGGTTATATTTATATTGCGCAACCGCCTCTTTATAAAATTAAAAAGGGTAAGCAGGAAACTTATATAAAGGATGATGCCGCATTGGAAGAATATCTGACCAGTATGGCGTTGGATGAAGCTTCGCTTCATGTGAACCCAGAAGCTCCGGCACTTAGTGGTGAAGCGCTTGAAAACCTGGTAAGTGAATATCGCAGGGTAGAAGCTGATATTCGTCGTTTATCGCAGCTGTATGATTCGAAAATACTACAAGAAGTCATTTATCAACCTGTTCTTGATGCAGAATCTTTAGCTGATGAGTCTGTCGTTAACATTTGGGTAGAGAAATTAAAAAGCTCTTTGTTAAATGATACTAAAGCGGGTGCTACTCGTTATGAAGTTGAAGTGGTTAAAGATGAAGAGCGCAATCATTACTTACCAACGATCAGAGTTATTCATCATGGATTAACTAAAAAATACGCGTTGGATAAAAACTTTTTTGCTTCAGGTGAATATCTAAAAATGACCAAGCTAGGTGAAAATCTGAATGGGCTAATCGAAGTGGGTGCTTACATACAGCGTGGACAGCGTCAGCAGGAAGTTAATAGTTTTGAAGAAGCCTTAGCCTGGTTAATGCAACAGTCCAGACGAGGTCTTGCTATTCAACGTTATAAAGGATTAGGTGAAATGAATCCTGAGCAGCTCTGGGAAACCACAATGGACCCAGAAGTTCGTAGAATGTTGCAGGTAACGATTGAAGATGCAGTGGCAGCTGATCAGTTGTTTACTACATTGATGGGCGACCAGGTTGAGCCACGTAGAGATTTTATTGAAACTAATGCGTTGGCGGTTGCTAATCTGGACGTTTAGTTTTTGTATGGTGTCTCATAATTTATGAACTCGATTCATTTATTTTGAGTGAGTGCGATCGTTAAACTTAAAAGCAGGCTGTAGTAAATACAACCTGCTTTTTTATGGGTAGTATATTAGATTACTGTAAGGGCTTACAATTAATAAACTCGAGTTTAGTTAATCACAAATTATTTAAGAAATTATCTTAAAGTGAATGCTCACTATAAGTAAGAGTCCTGTTTTTAGTGTGAAGTTGGAGTGCGTAAAGTTATTTGTTTGAGAAAACAGCATCAGACAGTCAGCCTCTGATGCTGCTATCGAAAGTTTAAAAAAGGGTGTTTCTTAAGCCGTTTAGTAGTTATTTAGAATTTAATTTTAGATTATGAGGGTATTATGAAAATCAAAGCTAGCTCGTTACCAAAAGAACTGTTGGAGAAAATAAAAACTCCAGACTCTTTAAAGGGGGAGGATATTTTAATTGAAGATGATAATGGCTCATTACTTGGGGTTATTTTGCAGCCTCTAGCATATGAGTTCTTTTTAAAGAAAATTGAAGAGAGAGAAAATGAACTGGATACTTCGTTAATCGAGCCATATGATAAAAATTCGAAATCTTTAGATGACTTATTAGGGAAATAAAATATGAACAATCACAGATCTAAAAAAGAATCTGAAGAAGAACAAAACCGTAGAATGAATCAAGAAGCAACAGTGGAAAAATTAAAAACTCCAAAGCAAGAGATCAAAAAATTGAAAACACTTGATGAATTACTGAAGGAGAAGCATTGATGTACACTGTTCGTTTCTCTTAGAAGGCAGAGAAATCATTAAAAAAAATTGACCATATTATGAAGCATCGAGTTCTTTAGAAAATGAAGAATCTGACGCTTTCCCCACGGAACGGACCAAATATAAAAACGATGCAAGGTTTTAGTAATCGATATCGTTATCGACTTGGAGATTTCAGGGTAGTTTATGAGGTAATTGACTTAGAACTAGTCGTCTGGGTAATAGAAGCAGATTGGCGTGGGAATATTTACTAGTTTTTAAATCGAACTTCTGTACAAAGACTGGACAGTCAGTTCAATATTAGCCAGCACTTTTGTTTCTGATCTTAATCGCTATGTTAAATTGAGTTTTGACAACACTTCATTATCAAATGAATACGATGGCTTTGGTCCTTCTCGCCAATAGTAGTTATCACCAGATAGTCTGCCAATAGAAAATATCCTACTAAATGAAAGACCAGACAGTCTGCTTGTTATTTTCGCCTGATTAGGAGAAAACACCAGGTCATCATTAATAGGTGAATCTAGTTTTTTTGCTTCACTCTAGGAATCCTCTAAACGGTTTACGTACCAAATTTTCTCCGTACGCTAATGAAAAAACTTGGCCTTGTCGTCAGGCAGCGAATGGCTTACAAAGTCACAACGAAGCGCAAACACAGCGATTCAGTTGCTGACAATTTACTGAATCAGAGTTTCAACCCAGTTGCACCGAATGAAGTCTGGGCGGGTGATGTCACCTATTTGAAAACCGGTGAAGGCTGGATGTATCTAGCGATTGTAATGGACTTGTTTTCTAGACGGATTGTGGGTTGGCATATCGATAAACGCATGACAACAGACTTAGTAAGCAAGGCATTGATTAATGCTTATAACTTGAGACAGCCCGGAAAAGGTTTAGTGTTTCACAGCGATCGCGGTTCTCAATATACCAGTAAACACTACCGCAAACTGTTAGCGAGTTATGGAATGAGGGCTAGCATGGGTGATGTTGGTGCTTGTTGGGATAACGCAATAGTTGAGCGATTTTTTGGCAGTCTGAAACATGACTGGATCTTAAAAGTTCATCAACGAACCAGAGCGCATATGAAAAAAGATGTCACAGCTTACATGAGGTATTACAATCTCAAAAGGTTGCATTCGAGCAATGGTGATTTATCACCAATTAACTATGAGAATTCTCTAAAGAAGGTGTCCGGTTGGACTTGACCAGAACAATATGGTAGCTCATGCTAATTGGGAAAGTATGGATGAGGAAGGGTTCGCTTTTGTTAAATTAAAAATATCGAGAGAAGGGCTAACTCAAAAATATATACAGTTTACTACTGATTCTCTACTAAATATTGTAGAGCTAATAATAAGCACAAGAAATGAGCTTTATGAGTTTTGGGAGCGAAGAAACGATATTTTTTATGGTCGCTTATAAGTAACAAATTTAGGCATGCGTTCGAAAGGTACTCATTGTTGAAATAGTGCATTTTTCATAGTATTCAATAATTTGTAGGCTACTATTATGCTAGATTTCAAGTAGTATCGTATAGGAATATTCTAGATGAAATACATTTCTTGCGAGAACGATATATCAGTTTTGCAATCTTGGTAACGTCAAAATCAATGTGCTCCAACAACTAAACAGGTTCATTGGAATTTTCCTAAGGTGAATACACATCTAAAACTGAGTAAAGAATATATTCTTGACATTTAGGGATCTCTAGAGTTACGATGTTTCCTGATTGGAAACAGGAAACAAAAGCATGAAACCGCAAGATAATCTGATTGCAGTTAAATACAGTTCTATATCATTTATGCAAGCGCGAGAAGCTTTTGATAATGAAGGTTTAATGCAGCCTAGTTCGGTTGTTAGTATTAGCTATAGAGAACTAGCATCACTGGTCGGGATCAGTGTTGGTGAAGCAAGTAAATCAATAAAAAGACTGGAATCGGCTAAATTGATGATCATATCTAACAATGGGATCATACTTAATAAGCACAATTTAGCTGAATGGATGGTTCATGGCGCTAAATATGCCTACCCGGTTATTAAAGTTGGGTTTGGTCGGGGTATGCCAACAGCATGGAACTGTAAAACAATCCGAAGCGATATTGTTCCACCTGAACCTGGATTAGCGTGGAAAAGTGATAATACTCATAAAATTGATATACAAGCTGAACTAGTTTCTCCGATCTATCCAAGTATTCCTTTTGCTTCAAATATCGACTCATTTGTGCATAAAGCCTTTGCATTGCTAGACATACTGAGAACTGGAACCCCCCGCGAATTAAATGTTGCGGAAGACATGTTGTCAAAACATATATTGGGAAGCTAAAAAAATGAAGTATGGCAGTAACGAAACTTTAAATCTGATAGAAATAGTATCTGACAGCTTAGGTGATCTGCTGGACGAAGTCG
>JADGFG010000169.1 GCA_016743995.1 Kangiellaceae bacterium
AAGACTGAAGAGTTTGATTGTAATTCAAGAGATTTATCAAACTCAGGGGTCAGGTTGCATGGAAATTGTCCGCTGAAGTTACATAGCCGTATTAGTCTGGTTGTTCATCTGTTTGCTGAGAAGGAAGATTATCTGTTACATGGAAAAATAAAGTGGGTTACTCAAACAACAGAGAATGAACATCTGGCTGGTGTTGAGTTACTCAATGATAAAAATACGGATTTTTCTCAATGGAAATTACTTTTTGAAGATGTAGAAACCTTTTAGTATTGTTAGCGACCTGTGTCTGCTGAATTCTGCATTTCAGGGAGTTTGGGTCTAATAACTAAATGATGTTGCTAACAACCTCGGGCTGGACTAGCATCAGAATAACAGGTTTCGATAGTATGGTTTAGCTATGGTACAAGCTGGATAATAAGATTGGTAAGTTATCTGGGAGTTACCGTCAGGATGCCCCCGTGCGTTAAAAATTCCTCAGACACTTGTTATAATCGAAGTCTTTGTTCTAATATTATGATTTAAAATAAAATTTACAATGCGATAAATAGTTTCCGTTAATATTTTAGTCATTCTTATTATTGATGTGGTTATAGATGTTTAATGAAAGATAGTGGTATAAAAACAGATACGTCTACACAACCGTTGAACGAAATTGCAGCGGATTTTCGCTCCAGCCGTTTGTCGCAGGTACTTGTTGCAACTCAGATAGCTGTCGTTGTTATTATTTTTTTACGAATTATGTTTGCCAGCTGGCATGAAATTCTGGCGACTGTTATTTTATCCATCACGCTTGGTGGCATTTACTATAAAGCCAGAACCGGAGACCCACAAAAATATACTGCTATATTTTTGTGGGTTTTAAGCATCAGCCTGAATTACTTTATGTGGCGTTACGAAGGCCTGGGCGATGAAGTGTTATTTGCATTTCCCAGCATTCTGGTAATGTCAGTTATTCTAGGTACTAAAAAACTTTTTTTCGGATTGATGGCTTTCATGGTGTTTAGTATTGTAATGCTAGGTACTGTCAATTCATTTGGCTGGTACACCAATCCTGTTTATACAACCAATGTACAGTCTGGTATTTTGATCTCGATTATATTACTAACAACAAGTTTTTTTATCTGGCTGTTAGCCAATGACTTGCGTAAGCTATTAAAAAAACTCACTCATGAAAATATCAGAGTGTTGCGATCACAGGAACAGGTTGAAAAGTTATTGCATCATGATGCGCTGACCAATTTACCTAACAGAATTCTCGCAAGAAGTCGTTTTGAACACGCGATGGCGTTTGCCAACAGAGAATCAACGATTGTCTGTTTAATGTTTATCGATCTTGATAACTTTAAAAATATTAACGATTCGCTGGGACATAAATCGGGCGATCTTTTATTGAAGTCAATCTCCGTTGGTCTGGTTGATATTCTTAGAGAAACTGATTGTGTCTGCCGGTTAGGTGGCGATGAGTTTCTGGTAATACTGGAGTCAATTCAGAACAAAAGAGAAGTGGTTTTATTAGCAGAAAAAATTCTTGATAAAGTTCGCGAACCAGTAGATATAGATGGTAATTCGGTTAGTACCAGTTGTTCAATTGGTATTGCATTATCACCGGATGATGGTGTAGATTTTGATATTATTTCCAGTAAAGCCGATATGGCCATGTATCGAGCGAAAGAAACTGGCAGAAATAACTTTCGCTTTTTTGATCATCAGATGAATAAAGATGCACAAAATAGTATTAGTCTTATTGCTGATTTACAAAGTGCAATTTTGAATAATGAGTTATCTCTCAGTTACCAGCCAAAAATTGACTTAAATACGAGTAAGGTTACAGGCGCAGAAGCATTGTTAAGTTGGCAACATCCGGAAAGAGGTTCTATTTCTCCAGATGTATTTATACCACTGGCAGAAAGTTCTGGAATGATTATTGATATTGGTCGTTGGGTGATTGAAAAGGCCTGTGCTGACTGTAAATATTGGGTAGAGTCCGGATATGAAGGTATTTCTGTTGCGGTCAATGTTTCAACCATACAGTTTAAGCGTGGTAATATTTCATCTATTGTTATTAATGCACTGGATCAAGTGAAGTTACCTGGAAATTTGCTTGAGCTTGAGTTAACCGAGTCTTTACTGATTGATAATTATCGTAAGTTGAATAAAATACTGGCTGATTTACGCCAGGCTGGCGTTCGTTTTTCGATTGATGATTTTGGTACAGGCTATTCAAACCTCAGTTATTTGAAAAATTTTGAGGTTGAGTCATTGAAAGTTGATAAAACTTTTGTTCAGCGAATTTTGCAGAGACCACAGGATAAAGCCATTGTGACAGCAATTATTCAAATGGCAAAGAGTCTTAATATGAAAACCATCGCCGAAGGTATTGAGAGCGGTGAAGTTTATCAGTTATTGAAATCGTTAGATTGTGATGTAGGTCAGGGCTATTATTGGTCCAAAGCCATTTCTTTAGAGAAATTCACTGAGTTTTTACGAAATAATGGACACATTGATATTATATCGGCTTCTTCGCTTAAAAATAATCATTAAATCAGTTAGTATTCAGCATTCATCTAAAGAGATATTGTTAGCAGCAATAAGGGGTCAATATGGAGAATAAATTTGGAGAGTAAATATGGCTGGTTCTAGCCTGTTGGCATTAATCGATGACATTGCAACCGTACTGGATGATGTCGCTGTATTATCAAAGGTGGCTGCCAAAAAAACGGCTGGCGTTATTGGGGACGATCTGGCTCTTAACGCAGAGCAGGTGGCTGACATAAGATCTGAAAGGGAGCTTCCTGTTATATGGGCTGTCACCAAAGGTTCCTTTAAAAATAAATTAATTTTGGTACCCACTGCATTGCTTATCAGCGCAATTGCGCCGTGGTTGATTATGCCGTTGTTAATGATAGGTGGTAGTTTTTTGTGCTACGAGGGTGTAGAAAAAATTATTCATTCCCTGTTTCATAATAAGAAAACTGCGGCAGAAGTTGATAAGCAGGTGGAAAGCCTGGTGGCCTCTGACGAAGAGTTAGCCCAATATGAAAAAGATAAAATTAAAGGCGCTATACGAACTGATTTTATTCTTTCTGCTGAAATAATTATTATTGTACTGGGAACCGTAAAAGATGCATCGTTTGCCATGCAGGTTTCCGTGGTTAGTGCTATTGCAATATTAATTACCGTGGTTGTTTACGGTCTGGTCGCGGGAATTGTCAAACTTGATGATGCTGGCTTCTATTTATTGAAAGATAAGTCTGTTTCTGTGTGGGGAAATATAAAACGAATGACAGGAAAGGGGTTGCTCTGGTTTGCGCCCTTTTTAATGCACATGCTTTCCATCGTTGGTACGGCTGCCATGTTTCTGGTGGGTGGTGGTATTTTATTGCATGGTATACCTGCGGCAGAACCGGTTGTACATCATCTGGAAATTCTGGCTGGCGGTGTTCCGGTCGTCGGGGGGATATTGAGTTACATTACACCATCGCTATCCGGTGTTATTCTTGGACTTGGGGCTGGCGGACTGATTGTGTTATTTTTTTCAGTTATAGCCTCTTTGAAGGGAAAAAAGCCCGTTGTAACCCATGATAATTAACAATACGTTATTGATTAAATATTTGCTTCAATGTTAATAAGACCATTTTGTCCTCGAACACCGAGCTTAGTGAATTTTTTCTGCTAAGCTTGGATGTAGCTAAAACCTGATTTTTTTATTACATTTTAATCTGACATTCATATAGTAAACTTTGCAGTTTAAACTCAAACTATAATCACTAATAGCTGACTTAATTTACTGATTTATTGAAGATTATTTGTTGATTTACTACGCTGTATTGAGTTTATCGTTCTCGTACTGTAGGTCATAAAAGTAAAACTTGAGTATCTGGGTAATATAATAGGTTTGTCGTTAAATTAACGTTCAGGAGTGTGTCTGGTCCATGCAGAGTATGCCCTCGGCAGCAATTAACAAGCCTGCTGCAGAAAATAGTAAGGAGTCACTGGCTCAATCTAAGGTCCTGATTGTCGATGACATTGCAGATAATCGGCTTTTTCTCGTTGTTCTGTTAGAAGAGCTGGAGCTTGAAATTTTTGAAGCGGCTTCGGGTAAGGAAGCGTTGGAATTGGTGGAGAATCATCAGTTCTCTGTCATTTTAATGGATGTCAATATGCCTGGTCTGAGTGGTTATGATACCGCTTCGTTAATTTATAAAAGTGACAAGATTGAAAATGTTCCAATAGTCATGGTCACTGCTAATGACGGTAAAGAGGATTATCTGGAAGCCTACGAAGTGGGAGCTGTCGATTACATTACCAAGCCAGTAGAGCCGGTTGTATTAATCAGCAAAGTGAAACAATTTGTTGAATTGAACAAACAGAAAAGGCTGGCTCAGGAAGCTCATCTTGAGTTATTCAAATATCATGCTCAGCTTAATATTCTGCTGGAAGCCGCTGGAGAAGGCATTATTGGTGTTGATGAGAATGCCACAATTACTTTTGCTAACCCTAAAGCCAGTGAACTACTCTGTATTGATAAAGAGAGAATTCTGGGGAGTTGTATTCTGGACTATGTTGATATTAATCAGTTTGATCTGATGAGCGATTTTTCAATAATATCTGCAGGCGATGAAGGTTCTCAGGGACAATTTAACTGTATTGAGTACTTTATCAGACAGTCAAAAACAGAGGATAACAGGGACCATTGGGTTAATGCCGAAGGTAAATCTTTTTATCCTCAGATTTCCTGCGAAGAACTGTCAGGCCAGAACGGAGAGCGGGTTGGTGCTGTTATTATATTTCGTGACATTTCGGATAAAAAGGAAATGGAACAAAAGTTGCGTTTTCTTGCCAGTTTTGACCCTTTGACTAAATTGGCTAATCGTTCCTATTTTAAAGATGCACTTGATAAAGCAATCGCCAGGTATCAACGTAACGGGGTTAAACTGGGATTGCTATTTATTGATATGGATAATTTTAAATATGTTAATGATAATATGGGTCATGATATAGGAGATCTCCTTTTACAGATAATTGCCGGAAAACTGACTGATAATGTTAGAGAAGGAGATGTAGTCGCACGAATGGGAGGCGATGAATTTGCGGTAATTATTTATGATGTGCAAAAAGACAGCGACATAGGCAGTGTGGCATTAAGTATTTTAAATACAGTTGCGCAACCACTCAATATTAAGGGAAATATTATAGAAACCAGTGTTAGTATTGGTATCTCGGTGATAGATGAAAAAAACTGTGATTCTGACGAACTGGTTAAGTCTGCTGATACTGCAATGTATTCTGCCAAGCGTTTGGGTAAAAATAAATTTCAGTACTTTAAAAAGGAAATGCAGCATAAAGCTGAGGAGACAACTGGAATTCAGGTTGCACTTCAAAAAGCGATCATCCGTGATGAGTTTCAGTTAAATTTTCAGCCGAAAATACATCATAGTGGTAGTAAGGTGCCGGGTTGCGAGGCTTTGCTACGATGGTTGCCGCAAGATAGAGATTCCGTTTCTCCAGGGATATTTATTCCAATCGCTGAAAGTAGCGGTCAGATTATTGATATTGGAAACTGGGTGTTGAATGAAGTTTGTCAGCAGATAAGGTTATGGCAAAAAGAAGATAAGTTGAAAGATCTGGTTGTCTCAGCGAATGTTTCAGCACTGCAACTTGTCACCGACAATTTTGAAAAAATTGTTGAAGAGATTATTGTAAAAAATTCGATTAATCCGGCTTCATTAGAACTGGAACTCACAGAAACAGGTGTGATGAGAGAGCCAGAAAAAGCGAAAAAGGTATTAGATTATATCCACCAGATGGGGGTCAATGTATCTATCGATGATTTTGGTACCGGCGCATCTTCTCTGGATCAACTTAGACGGTTGCCTATAGATATTCTAAAAATTGATAGAAGCTTTGTTCAGGGGATTGGTGTCAGCCGAAAGGACGAAGAAATTATTCACGCAATGCTGGCTATATCAGACGCGATGAGAATTAAGGTGATTACAGAAGGTGTTGAAACAAAATCGCAGCTGGACTTTATGGTGAGTGCCGGATGTGAGCTTTTTCAGGGATATTATTATAGTAAGCCATTGAAATTAGAGGTATTTGAAGAATTTGTTAACAGCTATAGTCATAAATGATAGAAACTGATTTAAAGTATAACGATTTTCAAAATTATGATTTTTAATATCGCGATTTTCAAGATTATGATTTTTAAGATCATTGATTGAATGAGTCACTCAACGAATCATCTTTCTGTGTAAAGTAAAATATTGGAAAATATTAATATGCCAGAAAATAGCAACGAGTCAGAAAATATTAACACATCAGAAAACAATAAAACGGCTGGAAATGGTGATTTACCAGAGAAGACAAGACAACCAGCTATTCTGATTGTTGATGATATTGCCGCTAACAGGTTGGCGTTAAGAAAATTACTTAAACGTTTTGATGTGGAATTTATTGAGGCTGATTCTGGTATTGATGCTTTGAGTCAGGCGGTTGCACACACGCATATCGCTCTCATCCTGATGGATGTGCAAATGCCTTTGATGGATGGATTTGAAGCGGCCGAATTGTTAAAAGATGAGCCACAGACAAAACATGTCCCTTTAATCTTTTTAACTGCAATACACCGCGAAGAAGCGCAAATATTAAAAGGTTATCGAGCTGGTGCTGTTGATTACATACCAAAACCCATTGTACCAGAAGTTTTGAAATCAAAAGTCTCTGTTTTTCTTGACCTCTGGCGACTAAAAGCAGGACTGGAAGCTGAAATTCATCGAAGACATGAAGCAGAGGAGCGAATTAATTATATTGCTCATCATGATGAATTAACCAGCTTGCCCAACAGACGTTCATTGATTAATGCCTTTGAAATGGAAATTAGTCGTGCTCAACGAAATAATACCAAGTTTGCTATTCTGGTTGTTGATCTTGATGGATTTAAAGCGGTTAATGACACGCTGGGTCATGAAGCAGGTGATGTCGCACTGGTAGAAGTTGCCCGGCGTCTGAAGACATTAGTCCGAAAGCACGATACGCTTGCCAGAGTCGGTGGTGATGAGTTTGTTATCATAATGAGTGAGATCCTGGAAGTTTCCCAATTAAATCAGAAGATTGATTTAGTCATTGAAGAAGTTTCCAAACCCATTGCTTATCAAGATACCATCGCTAAAGTAGGGGCCAGTATTGGAATGGTCATGTATCCTGATGATGGAACCGATATTGATGAGCTTTTACGTTATGCGGATTCCGCCATGTATCAATCAAAAAAATCAGGTGGTAGCCAGTTAACCTACTATAATCAATAGTATTTAACCCATTGATAATTGATTGCGAGCTTCGTTTAATTTTTTAGCATTAAAACCTTGTGTTATCGAATTGTTCTCTGACAAATGATTGTCCAGGATGCAACGTATTTCCGATACAAACCCAAACGGTATGATTTGTTATAAAGCAAAGTGTTGTGCTCAAATAGATAATGCAAAATAAGTTGTTGAGGGTTAAGTTAGAACTGGTTTAATGATTGAGAATAAGCCTGAAGGCTGGATAATATATGACAGATAGCATTAAGAATAATACGATAAAAATGCAAAGAAAGTCTCTAGCAAATCGACTTTTATTTGGTATTTTAGTTATGGCATTAATACCCCTGGTTGTTATTAGTGGTGTGAGCTATTTTCTGGTTGTCGGCCATCTGGAGGAGTCTGTTGTTGATAACCTGAATAAAATATCGAGTTTGCAGACAAGAATTATTGACCAGTATTTTGAAAAAAAGATTTTAGATCTGTCTTTAGAGTCGGAGCGATTAAGTAATGTAGCGTTTATTAGTCAGTTAAACGCTGGGTATGAAAAGAAAAAAAATGATTTAAAAGGATTTATAGCGAGTGATAAGTGGGGGGCGATAACGGAGAAGTTAAGTGTCGACTTGTTCGCGTTTTGGACTAAGCATGACTATTACGATATTTTCTTGTTGGATGTCAAAGGCAATATTTTGTTTTCAATTAAAAAAGAAGATGACCTGGGGACAAATGTTTTAACGGGTAAGTACTCTCAAAGTAAGTTTGCCTCTGCGGTTAAAGAGACAATGCAAAGTGGTCAGGTGGCGTTCTCGGATTTTGAATACTATCGGCCGAGCATGAGTGTGGCAGGTTTTATAACGAATGTTTTGATAGATGAAAATGGAGTGAAGGTTGGTGTTTTAGCTTTTCAGATTAACGATGAGTCTCTTAACTCAATTACTTCAGAGCAAGTGGCGGTAACCGATTCTCAAGAGATTTTTCTCGTGGGAAGCGATCATGTTATTCGTACTAAGACGTTACGAAACAGAAACAAAAAACCACTATCTGTCAGCCTTGATAACCCGGTGGTTAATCAATGGTTTTCTGATTACAATGAAAACATTGATTCAAATAAAAATGCCAGTGCGAAAAACGGTGTGGATCTGGAAAGTAATTCAATGACACGAACGTTGTTTTATAAAGATGATATTAAGGGCAGTGTTATCGCTGTTTTTAACCCAATAAAAGCTGCAGATCTGGATTGGGTCGTTGTTGTTGAGGTTAAGTCTGAAAAAGTTTTCGCAGCCCTGCAGAAATTATTGCCTGTATTTCTAATGTTATTCATTGTGAGTATGGGGGTGATTGTTTTTGTCTCGGTGTTTATGGCAAAAAAAATAACACGGCCTATTTCCAGATTGTCGCTTGGCGTTAAAGCTGCTAGCGAAGGAAAATTGACGGAGATTATTGGAATTGAGGATAAAACTGAAATTGGTTTGCTTGCGCAGGGTTATAATCAGATGATTGTTAACCTTATCAAAAACAAAAAAGAATCCAATGAAAAGAAATGGATAGAAAACGCGATTAACAGCATTAATGATATTATGCGAGGGATTCAGGACCGCGAACAATTGACTCGTATGGTGTTGGACTACCTTGTCGATTATTTTCAGGCTAATGTCGGTACGATTTACTGGATGAATAATAAACTGGAACTTGCCTGTACCTATGGCGTACAGGAAAAAAGCATCAGTAAAAGTTTTGAATTTGGTGAAGGGCTTGTGGGGCAAAGTGCGCTTGACCTTAAGCCCATAGTCGTTGACGATCTACCTGCTAATTATTTGAATGTTTCTTCAAGTCTGGGGGATTCCCGTCCTGGCACGCTGCTTGTATACCCGATCAATTATAATGACGAAAATGTTGCTGTCATTGAGCTTGCCTGGTTAGGCAGGCGGCCACAACAAACGTTAACGATTTTTGAGCGTATTTCTGAAAGTATGGCTGTTACTTTTATTACAATCAATCAAAATGAAAGTGTTATTTCAATGCTGGCAAAGAGCCAGTCTCAAACAGAAGAGTTACATGCCCAGCAAGAAGAATTGCGTACCACTAACGAGGCATTAAGTGCCAAGGGGGAAGCGCTTGAAACACAGCAGGCAATACTGGAAATGACTCAGATGGAAACGGAAGAGAAAGCTCGTCAACTGGCTGAGACAAGTAAGTACAAATCTGAATTCCTTGCCAATATGTCCCATGAACTTCGCACTCCGCTAAATAGCTTG
>JADGFG010000170.1 GCA_016743995.1 Kangiellaceae bacterium
CATTTTATTCTCGCTGTCTACGAGATGAATTAATGGCCAGTTTGATTGAGAGCTCGTTACTCTCCTTCAAGTGGCCGCCGATCGAAAGGTTGGCGGTTTTTACCTAAGCCTGTCATGACTACATTTTGCAAACACCTGACAGGTACAAACCTTTCTAACGCTTCTTGAGCAAAATAACCATAGCATAATTCACTTTGTGGTAAAAGCAATTTTGTGGGAAATAATATTTTTATTTTGTACTCACCTGTCCCTGGTTTTTAAGAAAATAAACAAAAAGAAAACGAGCATTCAGCTTATAAGTGAGACAATATTTAACTCACCTCTGATAAGCCCGCTTCCTCAATAAATGATCACACAAAACCAATGCAGTCATCGCATCTACAATTGGCACTGCTCTGGGTAAAACACAGGGATCATGTCGACCTCTGCCAGTAAACTCAATAGCATTACCTTCCAGATCAACCGTCGGTTGTTGCTGCATTAAGGTAGCCACCGGTTTAAACGCAACACGAAAATCTAAATCCATCCCATTTGAAATGCCGCCCTGAATACCACCGGAATAATTAGTTCTGGTTTTTATCTGATTATCTTCGTCTTTAAAAAAGATATCATTGTGCGCGCTGCCCTGCATTTCAGTCCCGGAAAAACCAGAACCAATTTCAAAACCTTTGCTGGCATTAATTGACAACATGGCTTTAGCCAGATCGGCTTCCAGCCGATCAAACAGGGGCTCACCCAGGCCAACAGGCATTTGACGAACAGCGGTTCGCACTACACCACCAATGGTATCGCCCTGCTTTCTGATTTGTAGAATTTTAGTTTCCATCAGCTTTGCCGCTTTTTGATCAGGGCAACGCACAGGATTGCTTTCCACTAATTCTGTAGTGACTTCATTAACCGGTAAATCAGATTTAATCTCACCGACAGACTCAACCCAGGAAACAATTTCTACGCCCAATTCTGCAAGCACTTTCATTGCAATAGCACCGGCTGCAACATTAGCGGCTGTTGTTCTGGCACTACTTCGCCCGCCACCTGCCACATCACGTAATCCATATTTTTGCTGATAGGTAAAATCGGCATGACTGGGCCGATAAAGTTTTGCAAATTCTGAATAATCTTTTGAACGAGAGTTACTGTTTTTGATCATCAGACTGATTGCGGTGCCGGTAGTTTTACCGTCAACAGTGCCTGACAAAATTGAAACCTGATCGGCTTCATTTCTTTGCGTGACCAGCTGACTTTGTCCCGGACGACGTTTGTCGAGAAACGGTTGAATATCTGCTTCTGTAAGCTCAATTCCCGGAGGACAACCTTCTACCACACAACCCACAGCCGGACCATGAGACTCACCCCAGTTAACCACTTTAAATAACTTACCTAAACTATCACCAGACATGTTTGACTTTTAAACCTTCTATTAAATTTAATCTTTCACTACGACTAATAAAATTATAATTTGCCACTGCTTTTTACTCAGCGCAATCAGCCTTCATAACTCACAGATTGAACACCTGTTGCGGCCAGGTAATCCCAATAATCAGGAAATGATTTTTCAACGACCTGGGCATCACGTATTTTGATACCGGCAGTTTTAATACCAAGCAATGCCATACTCATGGCCATACGATGATCTTCATGGGTTTCAATTTCTGCCGCTGCTGGTGTACCACCATGAATGATCAGATAGTCATGACCGGTTTCCACCTGAATGCCTGTTTTACGAAGCTCTGTTGCGGTATCTTCAATACGGTTTGACTCTTTATATGCCAGGTGCGCAACATTAGTAATTTTTGTGGTTCCTTTTGCAAAACAGGCAACAACCGCAAGTGTCTGAACCGCATCGGGCATACCACCCATATCAATTTCAATGGCGTTAAGCTGAGCTGGCCCTTGCAGTACTAAATCGTCCGACTCTCTGTTGACACTAACCCCCATCTTTTCGAGTACCGTATAAAAACCGGACTCACCCTGTACCGATTCAAAATCGAAATTCTCTACCCTGACTTTTCCACCAGAAATTGCAGCAATTCCCATAAAATAGGTGGCAGATACCGTATCGCCAGGAATCACATAGTCAATACCAGAATAAGATGCTGTGGCTGCAACGGTGAACTGGTTATTGTCTTCAACCACCGACACACCCATTTTATTCATCAGTTGAATGGTCATATCTACATAGGCTCTGGAGACCAGATTACTGCTCACTTCAATCGTCAATCCCTGCTTTAACAGTGGCGCAATAATCAGCAACGCACTTAAATACTGACTGCTACGGCTGGCATCGATGGTTATCTGATTACCTGCTACGGGACCGGTAATGGTTGCAGGCAGACAATCATTGGGACTATCAATAACCACCGACTGACTGCGTAGGCTTTCAAACAACTCCAGCATAGGCCTGGTGGCCATTTTGGACGAGCACTCAATAGTAACAGGCTGCGACTCCAGCGCTGCAATTGCCGTGACAAAACGAGAAAATGTCCCGCTATGGGCTGCGTACAAAGATACAGGCTGCTGAGCTGGCTGTTGGCGCGGTTTAATGATGAGCTGGTTATCAGCTTTCTCAAACCGGTAACCTAGCTGAGTTAAGCCTTTCATAGCGGTGTTAATGTCATCATTATCAACGACATTGCTAATCCTGGATTCGCTACTGGCCAGTGCGCACATGGGTAAAATTCGGTTAGCAATATATTTACTACCGGGCAATAAAACGCTGGCTTCAATTGAACCAGCCGGGATGATTTGTTTATTCACAGAAGATGAGGGATAGTTAGAACGACATGTACTACTGATTAAACCGCTTCACCGACTAAAAGTAAACTCTGTTTTAGCAATATAGGGAAGTTTTTACGCCCGAAACGGACAAAGCCAGCTAAAAAGGCAACTTTATCCAGCAATCTTGCCAGTCCAGTAACATGTGGATGAGTAACCCCAGCCCAACCAGGCGTGACTTTGGGCTCAATAACATCAATACGTAGACTGCCATTGCCCAACCGGTATGCAAAGGGTGATAGTTAATACTACACCTCAGCGGATCGTAAATGGGCGTAGCCAGCAGGTGATCGAGATCGACAAGCATGGTTAATGACAGCAATCCCCAGACTTTAAGCCAGTTTTTGGCATAAAACACCTTCGCAAGAATGAAGGGGATAAAAAAATGAAGAATAATATGTAACATTGCGTACTACTTCAGAAAGTCACTGAATAATCTTTTAAATACCGATTCTGGCTATTATACCTGAATGTCCTGTATACCCGAACCTCTTGAAAATGCAGGCTTAACAATGCTTTCATTTATTGATGAGGCCAATTCAGTTACAATTGTCCCCTATAAATTCTATCAGCAGTATTTTACTCAGTAAAAATCAATGAACTCTCTGACTCTGCCCTATCTGGAACGTCAACAAAAGCTGATAACACTGACCCCATTAATTCAACGCCCCTGGTCAGTATTGCTCGATAGTGCCGGAGACGATCTTAATTATAATCGCTATGACGTGTTCAGTTTTTCACCTTCTGTCAGACTCAGCTTTGATGGTGTGAAAACTACGGTCGATACAGAGCACGCTCTGCCAGCGTTAACACTTAGCGACCCGGTAAAATGTTTAAGAACGATCCTCAACCACTTTAAAACGCAGCAAATCACGCATAAAAAAAATTCACGTGAAGACGGCCTGCCTTTTAATGGCGGCTGGCTGGGTTATATCAGTTATGATTTTGGTCGTCACCTGGAAACCATTTCAGATGAAAGCAACGATGACATTGAACTGCCGCAAGTACAGATGGGGCTCTATCTGTGGGCACTGATTACTGATCATAAAAAGAAAACAACAAAACTGTACAATTTTGGACTCGATTCATTTCACTGGTCTCAAATCTGTCAGGCATTTGATTTTCTGACGAACTCCGGCTCAATCACATCAGAAGCTTCATCGCTGCCGACATTTGATTTAATCACTAACTGGCAGAGCAATACCTCGCGCGATGATTATTATCAGGCCTTTGCTCGGATACAGGAATATATTCATAACGGAGACTGTTACCAGGTGAATTATGCCCAACAGTTTAGTGCTCGGTTTTCAGGCGCTGCTTATTCTGCCTATCAGAAACTTACCCTGGTTAACAAAGCGCCTTTTTCTGCTTATTTAAACTATGACGACCACCAGATTTTGAGTGTCTCGCCTGAACGATTTATTGAGTCTCAACAGGGCGAAGTGCTAACTCAGCCGATCAAAGGCACTCGCCCAAGAAGTAGCGATCCGCAAAAAGACCAGGCGCTGGCCGATGAGCTGATGAATAGTCCAAAAGATCAGGCTGAGAATCTGATGATTGTTGATTTACTCAGAAATGATCTCAGCAAAACAGCCGATAAGGGTAGTGTTCAGGTCAGAGAGTTGTTCGGACATTATCGTTTTGAGTCGGTCCACCACCTGATTTCAACCATCAGTGCCAGGCTGGCACCTGAGTTTGATATTTTTGATCTGTTAACCACAACTTTGCCTGGCGGTTCAATCACCGGTGCGCCCAAAATAAGAGCCATGCAGATTATCGAAAGCCTGGAATCGGTAAAACGCAATCTCTATTGCGGTATTATTGGCTATCTTGATTTTAACGGTAATATGGACACTAATATCTGTATTCGTACGTTAATTGCTAAAAACAATCATCTTTATTGCTGGGCCGGCGGTGGAATTGTAGCGGACTCGAAAGTCGAAACAGAGTATCAGGAAACTTTTGACAAACTGGCCAGAATATTACCGATACTGAAAAAAAATAGCAGAGATTCTGAAACGGAGACTCTATGCTAGTTCAGCAAATTAAAAACTGCCTGCTACCAATTCACCTGCCCGGTGAACAACTGGAGCGTTTGAAATCGGCAGCCGTACTGGTGCCTGTTGTTAAAACACATAACGATGATTGGCAAATTATTTTTACTCGTCGAGCAGAACACCTGAGACACCATCCTGGTCAGATCAGTTTTCCTGGCGGCAGTTATGAACAGTCAGATATTGATCTCTGCTACACCGCAGTCAGAGAAACTCAGGAAGAAACTGGCATAGACAATAATCAGATACAATTACTGGGCAGACTGCCACAACAACAGACAATATCCCGCTTTTTCATCACGCCTTATGTTGGCCTGATTGACCCTGCATATGAAACGGCGATTGACACTAACGAGGTTGCAGAAATATTTACCGTTCCTTTTTCTTTTCTGGCCGATGTTGCAAATCATCAACAAATTACAAAAGTGATTAATGGAACCAGATATAACTATTATGTTGTACAATATAAAGATTATAATATATGGGGGGCAACGGCGAACATATTAGTTAACTTTATTCAACAGCTTAATATTCAAGAACCGCCTGTCGCTTAATTGCTTATAATCTTCGATTGGTAAGCTATTCTGGCATGATTTAACTGACCAGAATTAATTTGTATCATTTAAAACACCGTGCGAGTGTTTAACCGTGCAAGTGTTTAATAGTACAAGTGTTTAATAGTACAAGTGTTTAATCGTGTAAACATTTAATTTAAGACAGAGGTAATTCCGTGGCAGTTTCAGTTTTTGATTTATTTACTGTTGGTATTGGACCATCAAGCTCTCATACCGTTGGCCCAATGCGAGCCGCTCGAAAATTTATTTTACAGGCACTGGCTCTGGACACTGCCGTAACACGAGTTGTTTCTGAGTTATTTGGTTCTCTCAGTTTAACCGGTAAGGGTCACGGTAGTGACGTTGCCGTATTGCTGGGGCTGGAAGGCGAAAAGCCGGATCTGGTTGACACTGATTCTGTTCCTGCCAGACTGAAAAGTATTCGCGAAAACAGCCTGATTAATTTAAATGGTTCACTTAAGATAAGCTATAACGACGCTGAAGATCTTATTTTTCATCGAAAAGAAACATTACCAGGCCATGCTAACGGCATGCGTTTTTCTGCCTATGACCAGTCCGGGAACCTGTTGCTGCAGAAAATCTATTATTCGGTCGGCGGTGGTTTTGTTATCAGCGGTGATACAGACCCTCGACCAATTACTGAAGCGCATTTAAAGCTCCCCTATGACTTTCAGACTGGCGATGAGTTACTGAAAATCAGTCAGGATACAGGCATGAGTTTTAGTAGTATTATGCTGGAAAATGAAAAAGCCTGGCGAGAAGAAAGTGAAGTTATTGAAGGGCTTGATAAAATATGGAATACAATGAATGGTTGTATTTTAAAAGGGATGCGCACCGAAGGCATTTTAAAAGGCGGATTTAAAGTTAAGCGCCGCGCGGTTTCTCTTCATAGAAAACTGCTTTCTCGAGGTGACTGTAGCGATCCTTTATCTGCGATGGACTGGGTTAACCTGTTTGCACTCTCGGTCAATGAAGAAAATGCTGCTGGCGGTCGGGTAGTCACGGCTCCAACGAATGGTGCCGCTGGAATTATTCCAGCTGTCATTAAGTATTACGAACATTTTTACAAGCCTCAGGGCCCTGAAAATATTCACAGGTTCTTATTAGCTTCTGCAGCAATTGGTATTTTATATAAATTAAATGCCTCTATCTCTGGTGCAGAAGTGGGTTGTCAGGGTGAAATAGGAGTTGCGTGCTCTATGGCTGCTGCAGGACTGACCGAAGCGCTGGGCGGTACGCCTGCTCAGGTTGAGTGCGCTGCTGAAATTGGAATGGAACATAACCTGGGTCTTACCTGTGATCCGGTTGGCGGCCTGGTTCAGGTTCCGTGTATTGAACGAAATGCAATGGGCGCGGTGAAAGCCATTAATGCATCGAGACTCGCACTTCAGGGAGATGGAAAACAGACGGTTTCACTGGATAAGGTAATAAAAACCATGAGAGAAACAGGTGCTGATATGAAAACCAAATATAAAGAAACTGCCCGAGGTGGGCTGGCGGTTAATATCATTGAGTGTTAATTTTCTAATACAGCGAGTTCACCTGGCTTATTATTTAACTCGCGATTGACAATTAGCTCTCGACTCCCTGTTGTTAAACTTATTCCGCAGGTAACTCGATGACAAAACCCTGGTCGGTATTCCAGCTCAGGGTTCCTTTCATTTGCCGGATAAACCCATCAACAACCGCTAAACCTACTTCTTTCGGCTGATTAATCAGACGACCACTATAAAATGGCTGAAATAAACAGGATTGTTGTTCTGGCGTTAAACTGAGTTCCGCAATATTTATAATTAACTGAACCCTTTTATCAGGAATAGCATTAATATGCAGGGTTAATTTATTCTGCTCACTGCCATCCCATTTTAAACAAAAATCACTAATTAAACCCAGGCAATACCTGAACCATTCCTCATCCGTACAAATCGATAGCTGCTTAACTGAATCAGATTGAAAAATGAGAGTTGCAGATGAAAATTTCTTTAGCAGTGTTTCAAGTTGGTTGGTTTGGAATATAACCTGGAGACGAGAAATTGCTGACAACAACTGCTTTCCCAGAGAGGCTGCAGCCAATGCAGAGTTCATAGATAACTCAAGCTTTTCTTTAACGGCCGGTTGCTCGCACTCTAATAGTGCCAGCTCGGTAAAACCAGCCATGGCGGCGAGATGGTTATTATAGGCATGAACCATTAACCCGGTTAAATCATCTGATGATTTGGCCATTCTGGTTCCAATTTCCTACACTGAATTACCTGGCAGAAGTCAGGTTGTAATATTTCAGCCGTTTGATGGGTACCAGCCTGAACCTGATATTTCTGAAACAAAAGCTAATTAAAAACTTTCGGTGCCACAAAGTAATTTAGCTTTAACCCTGTGGCACTGAAAAATGTCTGCCTGATATTGCTCAGACATCAGTTCAAATCTACTTAATTACCACAACATCAGCAGAAACTTTATGTAATACGGTTTCTGCAGTGTTACCCAGAAGGCGTCCGCGCAAACTGGTTTGTGTTTTATTGCCCACCAGAACAACATCAGCTTTAATTTTCTGGCTGATACGACAGATTTCTTTTGCCGGACGTCCCGATAACAAATGTAAACGACTTCTATCGAGTCCTGCTTCATCAACCAACTTACGAATAAAGGGATCCAGGTTTCCTTTCATTTTTTCTTCATAAGCTTTTGGGTCAATTAAATCAAGATCAGCAAGCGCCTTAGGAACAGCAATGGAGTAACAGGTATGAACTTCACTATTAGTTGCTTTAGCCAGCTTAATTCCCTGTCGTAACAGGTTCTCATTTAACTCGAGTGTTCTCGAACTGCTAGAGCCTAAATCAAGAGCAACAAGTACTTTGCCACCTTCTTTCCAGGGTTGCTCTCCAACAATCATGACCGGATCCGGGCAATATCTCATCAGCTGCCAGTCTGAAGGCGTGTGCAAAAATGCTTCAGTACGATTACCAGACTTAAACACCATATCAAAAGATTTTTGATCGCAACGTGCAATAACCCAACGATCAAATGATTTTTCCCAGACGACATCAACCTTAACCTTAACCTTAACGCCAGACAAGTCCAGAGCATTCAGAAAGTCATCGATCTGCGCCTGTTTTTGGTCAATATACTTATGATGGACTCTTTTCTTTTCGTCCTGAGTAAGTATTTCTGAACTATCAACACCTGGCGCATGAACAAAACCTACAAACTCAATTATAGTACCTGTATTTTTTGCTATCTCAAGGGCGTGATGAAAAGCAGCTTGTTTACCACCTTCCTGATCAGCGATTACCAATATTTCCCGCATCAAAATTCTCCTGAGCGTTGATTTTTCAATAAGTTAAGCAGGATTTTAACAACAATTCCAGGGGTTTTCATAGCGCTATAACGGATATTTTTTTTTATTTTGAATTTTGTCAAATTCTAATAAGTTATAAATTTGATTTTCAAATCAGCAACAAGCAGGTTTGGACTTTACTATTCGCCTTACAAAAGCTCTAAATTAGAAGTCCCTTAAGGCTAGAATTGCTCTTATGACGAGCCTTTATCAATAATTTGATACGATTGTTCGTACCGATGATTCTGTTGAGAAAAAGTTTGAACAGTAGAAAAAAATTGGTCGGAGCGAGAGGATTTGAACCTCCGACCACTTGCACCCCATGCAAGTGCGCTACCAGGCTGCGCCACGCTCCGATATTCAGTCAGATGAAAAAGAAAATTACCTGTCTGGATAAGTGAGGCGGAATGTTACCGTATTTTTGAGACAATGCAAGCATTAGATAGTTAATTTAACTAAATAATCCGGGTCGGCGGTGAAAATTGAAACTTTAGTTCAAACGGGTATTGTTTTAGTCACTCACTATTGATTGAGTATTTTTAAAACATCTTCAAGCTCATTAATTATCGCCTGAATCACGTCGGCATTTGCCGTGTTTTCTTCGCTGGCTTCCAGCTGCTGGCGAGCGCCCCCAATGGTAAAACCCTGATCATAAAGTAGCTCTCTGATTTCACGAATAACCAGAACATCTTCTCGTTGATAATAACGACGATTACCTCGTCTTTTAACGGGTTTTAACTGAGGAAATTCCTGCTCCCAATAACGC
>JADGFG010000171.1 GCA_016743995.1 Kangiellaceae bacterium
ATTATGGGGAGAGTTTCGTAGTGTAGGTTTCTAATTAATTGAGATATATTAATAGCAAGATCGCTTTCAAAAGGATTATTGATTATTACATAATCCGTTGTTTTTAAATGATTACTAAATTCACTAATAATGTCATTTGCTTCAAAATTCTGATAGATATCGTAGTGTTTCGTGTTAATACTCCACTTATTAAACTCGCTCTGTATTAATGTGCTAATTTCAGTGTGCTCACCTATTGATAGTACATTTTTATTATATAACGGCTGTTTAATGTTACTTCCACTATTATTTAATACGTTTTCATTATTGTCATATGATATTTTTGCAGTAAACCAGAAACGAGAACCTTTCTGTCCTTCGCTTATGACACCTATGTCACCGCCCATTAACTTTGCGAGCCTTTTTGATATAGCCAGACCAAGACCGGTTCCGCCGTATTTTCTAGTGGTTTTTGATTCGGCCTGGGTAAAAGATTTGAACAATTTGTATTGCAGTTCCTTTTTTACGCCAATGCCACTGTCAATAATTTCGAATTTTAATATGACATGGCGACTTTTCAACTGTTCCTTTAGCATTACCGACAACCCTATAAAACCATTGTCAGTGAATTTAAACGCATTCCCAAGAAGGTTAAATATTATCTGTCTAAGTCTTGTAGGATCGCCGATAAGCATTTCTGGTACCAGGGGAGAAATACAACCAATAAGCTCAAGTTTCTTTTTATTAGCCATATTACTGAATAGCTGTATGCAATCGTGAATAACGTCTTTAAGTAAAAATCGAGTTGATTCGAGCTCAATTTTACCAGCTTCTATTTTTGAGTAGTCAAGTATGTCATTAATTATTTCAACCAGAGACTCTCCAGAACGTCGAATAATATCGATGTAGTAACGTTGTTTATCATTAAGACTTGTGTCTCGCAACAGTTCGATCATGCCAATAACTCCATTCATTGGTGTTCGTATTTCATGACTCATAGTCGCTAAAAATTGTCCCTTGCTCTGATTTGCGATTTCAGCTTTTAGTTTTTGTTCTCTAATTTCTTCCGCTTTATCTTTTTCAACGAGAAGCAGTTTATTAACCATATTAGCATTTTTTAGTGCGATTGCTGTATACGACACAATTGACTGAAGGATATCCAGATGCTCTTTGTTAAATTTGTTTTTTTCTGTATTTTGTACTGTAAGAACACCTAGTATTTGGTTATTTGCTATAATGGGAACGTAAATAAATGAATTTGGTTTTTTATCTATAGTGCCATCAACTAATGGATAGTCATTGTCATCTTCACCCTCAATATGAACATAATCTGAGATATAAAACTTTGCTTCTGTGCTAACGTCGTTGATAAATATTGGACTTTTATTTTCTATACACCAGACGGGGAACTGTGATTTGTCTTTCATGCTTCTACTATAAGGTTTGTACCTGATTTCTCGAGAAATGCTATACTGATAATTGATTGAGTCGTCTTCTTTCGAATAGATTCCGATGCCAAAATTTTCGACGGGCATTAGACTTTTGATACTCTGGTAAACGGTATGTAGAGTTTTTTCCATATCAAAGCCAGCTGTAATCAGGCGGCCGATTTCAGCAATAGTAATAATGTTTTGATTTTTTTGTTGAATCTTTGCCGTTAGAGAACGATTGATTTTAAGAAGTTCAAGATGCATGGTAACTCTAGCTATAAGTTCTGACTTCTCGATTGGTTTTGTTATGAAATCATTGGCACCCATTTTAAAACTTTCTACAAGATCGCTTTTCTGCGTTTTCGCAGTAATAAATATAACCGGAAGCTCATGAATTGAACACTGTTTCCTGATCATTTTACAGACATCGTATCCTGATTTATTTGGCATCATTACATCCAGTAAGATTAAATCAAACTCATCAGGGTATTCCAGTAAATCAATGGCTTGCTGTCCGCTCGATGCTTCCTGTAGATTGTAATTCTTATCAAAGAGCTGGTTTCGAATAACTCTCCTGTTTACCTGGTCATCGTCAACAATTAATATTCTAGGCTGTTTATCTATGTAGCTAGAAATTGACTCTGGAGACTCATAATCGCTTTCATCTTTTCCAATTATATTTGCTAATGAGTCCAGTTTCTCGTTTTGCTCTGAATCTAGTTTGATTTGAGACGATTGTTCTTTTTGGGGTGAAATTTTGATTTGTTTTTCTGGTTCGTACAATTGGCTATACATTACTTTGTTTATGATTGATTTCTTTTCTTTAACTATCTTTACTTCCGCTATTTCACAAAAAGGCAAAGTGAAATAAAAAGTTGATCCCGTACCTTCTTCTGATTCAACTGATATTGTTCCATGATGTAATTCTACTAGCTCACGAGTCAAGGCAAGCCCAAGCCCTGTTCCTCCAAATTCTCTGCCAATTGAGCCGTCTCCCTGTTCGAACGAGTTAAAAATATGTTTGAAATCGGAGTGCTTTATTCCTCTACCTGTGTCGGAAACGGATATACGAGCTGTGTCATCACATTCCGCTTCTGCGCTTATTATTACACTTCCATCTATAGTGAATTTTATTGCATTACCGATAAGGTTGTGTAGTATTTGTTGTAGTCTATTTTCATCTGCGTATACTGATTTAAAATCTACATCAACATGATTTATCAGGTTCAGATGTTTATCCTTAATTAATGAGCGCGACACTGCAATAACATTATTGATTAGAATGTGAAGATTTACCGGAGCTTGTTGCAATTCGACTTTATGATCTTTCATTTTAGAAAAATCTAAAATATCATTGACTAGATGAGTTAAACGTCTACCACTTTGCGCAACTGTTTTTAAATCGGAGATAACATCTTCTGATAAATCCCCCCATACACCGTCAGCAAGCGCTTCAGTCAGGCCTATCATTCCATTTAGCGGTGTTCGGAGTTCGTGTGATGTATTTGCAAGAAAATTATCTTTTAATTTGTCCATTTTTAACAGTTTTGCGCTAACTTCCATTTCATTTTCTGCGCGTTTTTGTTGATAAATTATTTTTTGTTTTTGTGTGCGACTAAACCAGAATAGAGCAAGTGAAAAGCTGGCGAAATATAATGAATATGCCCACCATGATTTCCATGGAGGAGGAACTATTGTTATTTCTAGTTGCGTAACATTATTAGACCATATGTCACTTTTTCCTGCTTTTATCATTAAAGTGTATTGGCCTGCAGGGATGTCTGTGAAGGTTGCTCTTCTAGAGCGGTAGTCTGTATAAAACCAGCTGTCGTTCCAGTTTTTTAGTTTATAGGCGTACCTGATTCCTTGAGAGTTTTCGAAGTTTAGCGAAGTAAACTCAAATGAAAATAGATTCTCAGCGTGTGTTAACGTTATCTCTTTTTCTAAAGAAATACTTTGGTCAAGAGTAAATGTTTCATTATTTTTTTTGTCCGAACCTAGCTCTATCGGAACTTCTTTATTAAACAACCTCATTTTTGTTATGACTGTAGAGTATTCGGAAATATTTTGAACCAGACTTTCTGGTTTAAACTGGTTAAAACCATTAACGCCACCGAATAACATAATTCCGTCATCTGTTTTATAATAGGCTCCGGTATTAAATTCATTGCTTTGTGTACCATCATTCATGTTGTAATTTGTAAATGAAAGACTATTCAGATTGAATTTTGATATTCCTGAATTTGTGCTCATCCAGAGATCTCCTGATTCACTTTCCAGAATTCCATAAATTGCAGAGCTAGCGATACCATACTCTTCATCAAAGCGATAAAACTTACCTGTTTCTCTTTCTAATAAGTTTAAACCAGATGATAACGCGCCTATCCACAGATTTTTTTTATTGTCTTCGTAAATTGTCGTTATGCTGTCGCTACCGATGCTCAGGTTGTCTGCAGGGTTATGTTTAAAATGTTTAAATAGTCCGCTTTCTGGGTCAAAACGATTTAAGCCTCCACCATAAGTACCAATCCAGAGATAATTGTGAGAGTCTTCATAGATGGTTAATATTGTGTTGTAGCTGATACTGTTTTCATTTGATTTATCGTTAGTATAATGAATAAAACTATCTGTTTTTCTATCATATTTATCCAGTCCGTTGTAAGTGCCTACCCAGATATTATTTTTACTATCTTTAATAAGATTAATTACAAAGTTATTTGCAAGACTAGTTGGAGAGTTTTCATCATGAAGGTACCTTTTTATCTTTCCTGTGTTCAGGTCCATGCGATTAAGACCACCATTATTGGTGCCCACCCAGAAAATATCAGGCTGGTCTTCAACAATAGACCAGATTCTATTACTGGATAGACTGTTATTGTTGTTGGTGTCATGCTTATATACAGAGAAATGTTCCTGGTTTTTATCAAAACGATTTAAGCCTCCACCATCAGTTCCCATCCAGATAAAACCAGAGCTATCCTCGTAAATGGCCCAGATTTTATTGGAACTTATGCTATCTGGTTTTCTTTCGTTTCGCTTAAAATGTCCTAACCTCTCTGTTTCCGGGTTGTATTTAATTAGTCCGGCTGCGTAGCTTCCAATCCAGATAATATTATCTTCTGATTGATATAAAGAACGAATGACATTTCCGCTGATGGAGTTGTTATCGAGATTGTCTCTATAATAGTATTCGAAGTTTTCTCGGTTCTTGCTTAACACATTCAGACCTTCATCTGTTGCAATCCATATTCTCCCTTTATCATCTTCCATTAGAGAATTAACGGTATTGTTGCTGACTGTAAATTCTTTTACGTAATCGGAAGTGTAGTGTGAAAAATTATTTTCAGATGCATTGTAGCGTTCAAGTCCTCCGTTATCTGTCCCGATCCATATTTCATTGTTGGAATCAATCAGTAGGGAACGAATTGTATTTGAGCTCAGACTCCCCGGTTGTTGTTTTGAATGTTTATATCTGTAAAACTCTCCAGTTTTAATGTTGTATTTACACAATCCACCTCCTTGAGTACCTATCCAGACATTATTTTTATTATCTTTTATTATCTTATTGACTAGAGCATGACAAAGGTTTTTATTTTCACTATCTCTTAATTGAGTGAATTTTTCTGTTTGGAGGTTGAAGCTATTTAACCCTCCACCGAAGGTTCCTATTAATAGTTTGCCAGAAGATATCTGAACGATAGAGGTTACTCGATTATTACTGAGCGATTCAGAGTTGTTGATATCATGAATGTAATGTGTGAAAGTTTCAGTTTTGTAGTGGTAGCGATTTAGTCCTCCATCGTGGGTACCAATCCAGAGTGTACCTTTAGCATCTTTGAATAATGCCAGAATATGATCATTGGATAGCGAATATTGATTTTTTGAGTTATGTCTGAATACTGTGAAATTATACCCGTCAAATCGATTGAGTCCAACCAGAGAGCCGTACCACATGAAGCCATATTCATCTTGCGCCATGGCTGAAATAGTATTTTGAGATAAACCGTTTTCAACACTGTAGCGTTCGAAACGTTTGCTCGACTCTGCCTTTAACGCAAATAAGCTAACTAATAAAATTGATATTTGAACAAATCGTTTCATCGCATAGGCAATATTGTTGTGAAAAGGCTTATTATTTATAGCTTCTCTCAGTATAGAGCTAATCCCTGAATTTCAGATAAATTGAAGTAATCGTTCAGTATTTTTAACTATGAATTAACTTTTATCATTTTTAGTAATCATAGTTCATTTTTTTATTACTGCGTGCTTTAAAAGAAAAAAAATCATTGATGAGCACAGTATAGTTGATAATTCTTATGTCAATATGAGAAAGAGGCCAGGAGTAATAAAATATAAAAAGAAAACTGAGCAAGTTCTATTTATAGGTTTGCTGTGTTTTATTTAGTGTGTGAGTAGCAAGTCTGGTAATTTCCGGCCAGTTTTTACCTCTGATGATATCTTCTGTTATCAGCCAGGAGCCGCCACAGCAGGATACGTTGGGCAGAGAAAGATACTCCAGAATATTTTTTGTGCTTATTCCGCCTGTAGGACAAAAACGAATATTCGGGAATGGTCCATTAATGGACTTTAGTGCTTTTACCCCGCCAGATGCTTCGGCAGGAAAAAACTTAAAGTGGGTATATCCATAATTAATTCCCTGCATGATTTCGGATGTTGATGACACTCCGGGAATAAATACGATGTTTTCCTTTGAGCCGGCTTTTAACAGCTCTGGAGTTGAGCCCGGGCTGATGGCGAACTGTGCACCTGCATCTTGTGACCGAATAAGGTCCTGGTGGTTTAATACGGTTCCAGAGCCAACAGTAATTTCTGGAAGTTGCTGGCTGATTTTTGAAATGGCGTTCAGTGCTGCGGAAGTTCTTAATGTTACTTCTATAATGGATATTCCAGCTTTGATTAAAGATTCTGCTATCGGTATAGCATCATCCGCATTGTCTATGACCAGAACAGGAATCAGAGGTCCGGATGAAAAAATAAACTCAGGTGATATTGCTCTATTTTTTTTATTTTTCATGGCGATTTTCCTGTTAAGTTATACTATCTGTTTTTTGTTGACTAAGACAGACTGAAGCACCGAGTAGTCCGGGTTGTTTTTCTTGTATAATAAAAACAGGGATGTTTTTGTTAAAGTTTTCAAGACGACCTTTGGCCTCAAAGCGCTCTCTGAACTTAGTGTTTTTTAGAAAATCGATAAAGCGCGGTACAATGCCTCCCGCGATATAAACTCCACCAGTACTCATCATTGTCAGGGCAAGATTCCCAGCAAAGCTGCCTAGAATATTGCAGAATATGGTTAATGCCTGTTGACAAATAACACTATCACTATTTAATGCGTGGTGGGTAATCTCCTCTGCGCATAATGGGATGTTATTTTTATTGTCCTGAAGTAATAAGGCCTGATAAATTTGCTCCAGTCCTTTTCCTGAAAGTAGCTTCTCATAGGATATGCGTGAATGTTTTTTTAGTAAAAAAAATCGGATTTCCTGTTCAATATCAGTTAAAGGAGCGAAATCTGTATGTCCACCTTCACTATTTATACAAATGAGTTCTTCTTTATGTAATAAAAGACTGGATACTCCGAGACCTGTTCCCGGTCCACAAACAGAAATTGTTCCATCTGGTACGGCTTGTCCTCCACCTATTTGAATTTTCTGATTTTCACAAAGAAATGGAACAGCGAATGCGATAGCGGAATAATCGTTGATAAAAATTAACCGGTTAAAGTTAAAGTATTTCTTTAAATGTTTTTTGGAAAATATCCAGGGTAAATTGGTCAATGAAATCAAATCTGATTCTACCGGTCCGGCCACTGCAATGCAGACATTGAGTTTATGCGCTGTGAGTTCTCTGGCTTGTAAGAAGTATTGGATTATTTCTTCCAACCCGGAATAATCGACACTTTTGTAAAGTTCTAGTTGAGAAATTTTATTATTTTCATCAGAAAGTCCAATACGTATATTAGTTCCACCAATATCAGCAATAAGATTAACAAGCGGATTTTTATCAGTTAACGAATTCATTGGTTGTGCTCTTTCACTTGTATTTGTTGCGGTATTTGAGCTGTCTGGTCATCAAATAGAGAGCACGCACCTGTTTCGGCGGAGCTGAGGTTCCTGCGCATAAAACCAAATAGTTCTCTCCCCATTCCTTCATGGCTTTCAGTCGAGCAAAAATGTGCAGCTTGACGTTGGCACAGTTCTTCTTTGCTCTCAAGTAGCTCCAATGTACCTGACTGGCAATCGAGTAATATCAAATCATCGGTTTTTATTTTTGCGATCATTCCGCCATCTATCGCCTCTGGTGATAGGTGAATTGCTGCAGGCACTCGACCCGATGCGCCAGACATTCTGCCATCAGTTACCAGTGCAACCCTGTAGCCTTTATCCTGTAATACGCCTAGTAACGGAGTGAGTTTATGAAGCTCTGGCATTCCTCTTGCTCTGGGTCCTTGAAATCTGACAACAGCAATAAAATCTCTATTTAACTTGTTTGCTTTAAATGCTTTATCGAGCTCGTTCTGGTCTTCAAAAACAATTGCAGGAGCCTTAATAACAAATTGCGATTTATTAAGAGAGGAAGTTTTTATTATCGAAGTACCCAGGTTGCCATTCAGGATTTTTAACCCTCCATTATTACAAAATGGTCTCGATACCGTTGAAATAATATTGTTATTAGTTGATTGTGAAGGACCTTCAATCCAGCTTAGTTTATTTTTTTCTAATATTGGTATCTGGGTATATCTTGTTAGTCCAGGGCCACAAATGGTGTTGACGTCTTCATGTAATAATTCTGCTTCTAGCAATTCTTTAATCAGAAGCGCCATGCCTCCGGCTTCTTGAAATTGATTGATATCTGCCTGACCATTAGGATAAATTTGGGTAAGTAATGGCACTATATCTGACAGGTCATTAAAATCTTGAAAGTTAATAATAATTCCTGCTGCTCTGGCAAATGCGATGATATGCATAGTCAGATTGGTTGAACCTCCGGTTGTCAGTAACGCTACTATTGCGTTAACGACAGAGCGTTCATCTATCATTTTTCCGATTGGCAGATAATGGCTAGATTGTTGAGTCAGGCGGGTGACCTGACGAGCTGCTGCCCGAGTTAACTCTTCTCGTAATGGCGTTCCTTGTGCAACAAAAGAGGCGCCTGGCAGGTGTAGTCCCATAATTTCAAGAACTAGCTGGTTGGAATTTGCAGTACCATAAAAAGTACAGGTACCTGCGGTGTGATAAGATGCCGATTCAGCATCCAGCAAAGCTTCTTTGTTCACTATTCCGCTAGCAAACTGTTGACGAACCTGGGCTTTTTCTTTATTGGGCAATCCTGAAGGCATTGGTCCTGCGGGAATAAAAACGATGGGCAGGTGACCAAAAGTTAAACTGGCTATTAACATTCCTGGAACAATTTTGTCGCAAATCCCGAGCATCAGTGCACCGTCAAACAGGTTATGAGATAAGGCTATTGCACTAGCCATAGCAATGGTATCTCTGCTCATTAAGCTTAAGTCCATGCCCGCCTGACCTTGTGTGATACCGTCACACATTGCAGGTACGCCACCAGCAAACTGAGCAATTCCACCCGTTTCCTGAATGGCTGATTTTATAATATCAGGATAATTTTTATAGGGTTGATGAGCAGATAACAGGTCATTATAAGCAGAAACGATGGCAATATCTGAATGGGTCAGCTGACGTAATTTTGATTTATCCTGGTTGTTGCAGGCGGCGTATCCATGAGCGAGGTTACCACAAGATAATGTTGAACGGTGCACGGTAGTGGAACTGGCAGCAGTAATTTTCTCCAGGTAACTTTTACGAAGAATACTGCTTCGTTTTATGATGCGATTGGTAATTTTTATAATATCTTTATTCATAATTAAAATTAATTCACTGATTTTTTATTCGGCCCAGAATACTTGAACCGGGTTGTTCTGATTTTTTAAAAAAGCGCTTACTGGCATCTGAATAGAAT
>JADGFG010000172.1 GCA_016743995.1 Kangiellaceae bacterium
CTACAGACATGGGTTTATCGCTAATTGGGGTTTCTTCGCCCCGTTTTCCGCCTTGTAAATGCTCCATAATTTCTCGTGCAGTAACCGGCTTTGACAGGTAATCGTCAGCCCCGAGTTTTATCGCTTCAACCGCAGTTGAAATACTGGAATATCCAGTTAATAAAATAATATTACAGTTTTCACTAACCGCTCTGATTCGACTAATCCAGCGCAAGCCGGAATCAGACTCTAACTTTAAATCCAGCAGTATAGTCACCTCTGGATTCTGAGAAATAACGTTAAGTGCTTCCTCCGGGTGTGAAAAGTGACAAACTTTCTGTCCGAGTCGCATAAAACTACGCGCCAGTATTTCTCGATAGGTCTGATCATCATCAATGATGATAAACTGATAGTTTTCATTGTTCATGCGATTGCACTTTCCGGTAAATTAATTCTTGTAAGCGTCCCGCCGGACTCAGAAGGTAATAACTGAACCTTACCTCCAGCTCTTTCAATACTGGCATTGGATAGAAATACCCCCCAGCCCAGGTGGTGTTGCTTTTGTGATTCTTGAATATTAGCACCCAGTGACTGTTTTAAATCCTCTGCGATACCGTTACCAAAATCAACAATTTCAATAATAAATTCACTCTGGTTAAAGGAACAACTGATTTCTACTTTATCCTGAGCATTTGCCAGACTGGCATCCGCTGCATTATCCAGTAAATTGGTCACTGCCTGTTCAACACTGATCGGTAAGTAGCCTGTCAGTGACTCAAACGCTTCTTCCCAGTGCAGCTCAGAAACAATTTGCGGTCGATAAACTAGCCAGTTGTCAATAATAACCTGAAGCTGACTTTTTAAGCTCTTTTTGTTATTTGAACTTTGTTTGCGTGTTAACTGTTTTTTCGTATGATGGCTTTTATCACCTAAAGACTGAATAATTTTACGACAACTGGTAATCTGATTAACCACAATATCCAGGTCTTTTTTAATCTTGTCAGGTAGTGACTGGTGCTGTAAATCATCAACGATAATCGCCATAGTTGCCAATGGTGTGCCCAGCTCATGAGCTGCACTGGCAGACATAATGCCCAGACTTAATATCTGCTCATCCTTAAGTTGCTTTTCTCGAAGAGACTGAATTTGTTTTTCTTTTTTTACCATGGAGTAACGGGTTAAAAAACCAAACACAGCAATAAGAATAACCGTCAGAATAAAGTTTACCCACATTCCCATCAGATGAAGGTGAAACGATGCAAGTGGACTAGAACTTTCCATTTCCAGAGGCCACAGATAAAGGTTTAACAGCGAATAAAGTACCAACTGTAAAATCACGACGACCATCAGATCTTTCAGGTTTAACATTTGCGCAGCAAGCGCTATTGGTAATAACAGCAGATAAATAAATGGGTTGTTTGGACCACCAGAAAAATAAATGACGCCCGCGAGAATCAGTGAGTCAAATATAATGTGCAACAACAGCTCTAACGACTTAATCGATAATTGATGCTTCTGACGCCAGTTGGAATAGCCCAGGAATACGACCTCCAATAATAAAAGACCGGATAGCCAGACAAGCGGCAATTTAATAGCTAGATAATAACAGGCAAATAGAATCAATAAACTCTGACCCACAATTGCAATTAATCTAAGCCGATTAAGAATACTCATATTTGCGCGTGTATTCAGTGATACAAAATTGTCCAACAACGACCAACCCTCTGATTTAATGAAAAATACTCAATTTGCTTTATGGCTTGTCACAAGAAACAGTTAACTTGATAAGCACAAAAATCAGGCAATATTTTACTGTGTCTGAAAAATAATACCACTGCGACAATTGGTCACATATGATCTGATGCAAACAGGGTTTAATATCTCACTAAATTTTTCAGCTGGCAGTAGAAATGAAAGAAGATAAAACCATAAACAAAATAAATTCGCACCTCAATAATCACTCCACTTTTACAAAATATTCAAGAAAATACACAAAGCTTTTTGCTCTCACTTGTTCGGTGGTGGCCTGTAGTTCCGTTCTGGCAGACGATGGAAACGAAAGTAAGTCCTCACTGCTCGTAATAACAGGATCTCCAATTCAGCAAAATATCGAAGGCTTAACCAGACAACTCGACGAATATGATAATCAGGCGGTTATCGATGCTGGTGATTTGCTCAAACGATTTGCCGGTTTTTCCGGAAACCGGGCAGGGGGACATGCTGTCGATCCAGTATTACGAGGTCAGGCTCAAACTCGAATTAACTTTTTACAACAAAATGCCTTTCTACATGGCGCTGGCCCTAATCGCATGGATTCTCCTGGTTCTTACACAGAACCCTTTGGCTGGGATGAAGTTCAGATTATCAAGGGGATCGAAACGCTGACTCAAGGTGCTGGCGGCCCTGCCGGAAGTGTTAATTTTAAACGCCATAACCCCATGCTCGACGACTATAACCTGGGCGGAAAAGTGATGGCGGCTTATTCAGCTGATTATTATAAAGCAGGCCTGGATCTATCTTCTGGTAACGATAATGGTTACCTGAGATTAATCAGTCAAATTCATGATCAGGATAGCTACGAAGATGGTAACGGCCAACTCACTCGTACTGCTTTTCGTACAGTATCAAACACCCTGGTTAGTGCTTACACACCCAACGAAGATAATGAACTTAGACTATCGTTAATGGCTAACAGAGGAACTGATGCTTTATTTGCAGGTACAATGATGGATGGGCCAGTCACTGATATGGATGCCGCTCAGTTGCATTATATTAACGGAGATACTTTATCGGACAACTATAGCGAGTATCAACTCTACTGGAACAAAGCCCATCACGTAATGGACAATTACAGTTTGCGTAAAAATACCAGTCCAATGCAGATGCTAACCGACTCGCACTCTAAAACGAAAGGGGCCAGATGGTTTAAACACTGGAAAAGCGACCAGTTTATCTGGCAGACCAGTCTGGACTGGCAAAATGTTCAGAGACACGCCGAACGTTATATGGGAATGGCCAGTAATATGAATATGCCAAGCATGAATTCTGGCATGAACAATATGAGTAACATGAATTCTGGAAGTTCAATGAATTCTGGAAGTTCAATGAGTTCTGGAAGTTCAATGAGTTCTGGAAGTTCGATGAACTCTGGAAGCAGCATGAACTCCAGCAATACAATGAACTCTGGTAACATGAATCAGTCTATGCAAAATGCCATGGCTCCAGATACACTGCAATCCAGAATATGGCCTGAAAATGAACTCGATATTATTGGCCTGGCAGTTGAAGCAGAGTACCAGTTTAGTGACGATCAAAGATTAAAAACAGGACTTCGTTATGACCGAGTTGACGCTAGCGCAGACTCTCTGAATACCCCGGAAATTGCCAGTATCTACCAAGCTTATTATGCGAACACACCGGCAAACAGCAAGGAAAATAATGTTAGTGCATTCTCCCGGTATTATCAGAATATGGCATCTGGTCTTTATTGGACGGGCGTTAGCAGCACGGCTCGTACTGCAGATGCTACCGAGAGATATATTGGTGCCAATAGTCCCATGGCTATGATGCGCTGGATTGGTAACCCGGATATTCAACCCGAACGCCACAACCAGCTGGAACTGGGTGCCAAGTGGCGCTTCGACAATGGCTGGCATGAACTGAATGTTTATTATGACGATGTTGATGACTTTATTCTCAGAGACAGAGCTCGCGGTCAGCAAGGCATTACAAGCAGCGACATGGGTACTATTTATCGAAATGCCGACGCAACGCTGACTGGATTTGAATGGGCACTCAGCACTGAATTTACTGAAAGCTGGTTCTTTTATACTAACCTGGCCTACGTGAAAGGCACTAATAAAGAAACCGATATGCCACTTTATCAGATCCCGCCGGTAGAAGGTCTACTCCAGCTTTCGCAAATAGAAAACAACTATGCTTTCTGGCTGGATTTACGCTGGGCACTTAAACAGGACGATGTTGACAGTAGCCCAATGACAGGTAGTGGGCTGGATGCTGGTGAATCCGATTCATGGACTGCACTGGATGTTAAATTTCGATATAACCTGACTGACAGCTGGCAGTTATCTGCAGGTATCGACAACTTGCTAGATAAAGACTTTGCCTATCATGTGAGTCGCGCCAATATGGACCCATTTAATCCAGAAGCCGTGCGTGTCAACGAGCCGGGAAGACAAGCATGGATTTCTGTTCTGTACGAATTGTAATAGCACTTTATGATTACCAGGTTAAAAAAACTGTTATTGTAAAACTTATCTCCAGATAATTGAGTTAGCTGGTTCAACAAACCAGAAGCAGCTAACTCTTTTCCACAATCGACCCCATTAACAAACGCTCACCAATTCCCTGTTATTTATATTTATCTCAGTAATTTTTCAGTTTAGAATAAACTAACCAGATTAATCTACCAGGAAAAACTGATGACAGATACAAGACCGAGTAAGCATGCCGAAGAAATGATCAACTGGAACCTGGTTTTTCCAAACCAGGCCAATCCTTCCGGCAATATGTTTGGTGGTGATGTAATGGCCATTATTGATACAACCGCTGCAATGGCTGCCAAGCGCTTTAGCGAAACTCAGGTATCAACGGTTACCGTTGAAGCGGTTCATTTTGCCAAACCTATCGGTGTGGGCGATAACATTAAAACAACCGCAAAAATTGTCGATGTTGGCAACACTTCCATGATAATCAAAGCCGATGTGTATCGAGATATTGGGGCCAATCAACTGGAAAAATGTGTCAGTGCCTTTTTAAAATTTGTCGCTTTTGATAACCAGCGAAAACCAACAAGGGTACCAGAACTAAAGCTGGCACCAGGTGATGAGCAGGCCAATCGATTAGCACAAGAAGTCACACGTGCCGCCATTGCCAGACAAAAAGCATTCGAAAAGATTATGGCAGAACAGGTTCAGATTTAAGTAAGATATTATTTATTTAAGTCTAATTTTCGGCTGGCACAATTAACCAGAATTTTTTTCTTTTCTTCATTGGTTGCGCTATGCCAACCTGTGATTTCATCAAGATGACGAAAACAGCCAACGCAGACATCTGACTCATTCAGACAGCACTGGCTAATACACGGTGAAGTAACATCTGTTTTTAAATTCTTTTTATTCACTATAAATCAATATCATTAAAAAACTGAAGAATCTTGCCAGCCATATCGTCATTAAACTAATCCACTTAACAGGATAATTTAAAGCAGACAAAAAATAAATCGGCAACAATACCGTTATGTTTGTTTCAATTATTCATAAAAATGCCTAATTTAAACTCGAAGGTAAGCGTGGTGATGATAACAGCTGACCAAAACGTTTCCACCGACCAGCTTTTGTTTGATCAGGACCGGCATGTACCCATTGTTTAACTAGATCACGCCCCCAGTTATAATTAATAATATACGCACCATAAGTATCAAAAAAACTGACTCGCTGCTTCGATTTATCAGTACTTAACAAACTATATTGGTGTAGCATTTCTGCCGCTTTATCAGCATCAATTTTTTTATTCATATATAAACGTGCGATTTCATTGCCCGCATAACTTAATTTTTCTTTTAAAGTAGCAACCTTTACATACAACTCTGCAAGTTCTGGTTTAATACCAGCCAGCGGATATAAAGTATCTCTTTCAAAAACCAGACGCTCTTTACCTGGAAAAGCCATCTCTATTCCAAAGTCGGCACTACCTTCTGCAATCAGTGACTGAGGACTAAACAGGGGATAAACCGAAAACTCAACCCAACCTCTTTTTTTAACTAAATTGGCTTCTAATAAACCATTATAGGTATGATGCCCTGGATAACCTTCATGACACCCCAGGTCAACCGCTCGATCAATATAAATGGGCAGGTCAGTGTTCACCTGAATTAATGAAAATGAATCTCCCTGATACCAGTTATAACCACTCCATGGTTTATCAGTAACATATTCCAGTTTGAAATTTTCATTCTTTAATAAATTGACGAATGGTTTTGTTCTTTCTCTACAGGCTCGAATAGCCGCCCTGAAAACTACATCAACTTTTTCTTTCGGAATGATAAATTGTTTTTGAAATTCTTCTATACGTTTTGCCAGAGGTTTTTTTCCAGGAACAAGACGGTTTAATTCATCCAGTATCGGTTGAAAACTGGATAACTCCTGGTGAGGTGGTTGCGTATCATAAAGCGCTTTTGCTTCCTGATCAAAATCATAATTAATACTACCATTAATCATTAACGCTTTTGAGACCAGCGCATTTAGCTGGCCCTTTAAATAAAGTATGCGTAATTTTACCAGCGGGTCTTTACTTTTTTCCTTAATCAGAACATCTTGCAATGACTTAGCAGCAATAATAATATTCTTCAGTGGCATTTTCTTTTCCTTTGCCTGCTTCTGCCATTCTTCCGGGCCATAATAAGCATCAATATAGCCTGATTCGTACTCACCAAGGGATAACGATAGCATAACGTATTGTCGAGCAATTTCTCCCACATAAGAAGTTGCCAGCACCGGCGCTAGCACCAGAAAATTAAGGATAACCAATAAACCAGTCAGTTTTTTCTTCATCAGGAAAACTCTTCTATTAATTAACGTTTAATCCAGACAGGAAAATAACCGTTAAGTTGTTAATGACCGCAACCAAAGTAGCCGGATTGCTCCAGCCAGCTTATTAAAAATACACTTTATATCATCACGCCAGGGAATAAAAGCAATTTAGCTTCTCCAGAAATCAGGCGTAAATAGAACCAATAAAGTAAATATTTCCAGACGCCCAAATAACATGGCTAGTGATAATACCCATTTTGAAAGATCGCTTATATTACTATAATTTTCCGCGACATCACCAAGGCCTGGTCCCAGATTGTTCATACAAGCAGCTACTGCAGAAAAAGCAGTAACTTGATCCAGTCCATCGGCCATCAGTATCAACATAAAAATAAAAAACAAAGCAACATAAGTAGCAAAAAATCCCCATACCGCTTCAATAATATTTTCTGAAAGCACCTTACCACCAATCCGAATTTTAAAAATTGCATTAGGGTGAATTAACTTTCTGATTTCTCTAAACCCTTGCCTGAATAGCAATAAAAAACGAATGACTTTCATGCCACCACCGGTGGAACCCGCACAACCCCCGATAAAACTGGCAAATATAAGTAAAGCGGGTAAAAATACTGGCCAGGTAGAAAAATTTTCTGTCGCAAAACCAGTAGTTGTAGCAATTGATACCGTATGAAATAAACCGTCTATCAGCGCATCGGAGATTTCTATATCTTGTTTAATTAGCAGTACCATTGTCGAAATTGCCGTAATTGTTAGCAAAATACCAACATACAGTTTAAATTCTGGATCTCTGGTATAGGGCTCGACACTTAATCCTCTCACCGCTGCAAAATGTAACGAAAAATTGACCCCGCTAATCAACATAAAAACAGTGCAGATCAATTCAATATTCGAACTTTCAAACCAGCCAATGCTGGCATCATGTGTTGAGAAGCCTCCGATAGCCACTGTTGAAAAACTGTGACAAATTGCATCAAACAGACTCATGCCTGCTCCCCAGTAGGACAAAGCACAAACGGTGGTCAACCCCAGATAAACGTACCATAGCGCTTTAGCCGTTCCCGCTATTCTTGGCGTTAATTTTGAATCTTTAACCGGACCTGGTGTTTCTGCTCGATATAACTGCATACCACCAATACCCAGCATTGGAAGAATGGCGACTGCCAGTACGATAATTCCCATACCTCCCATCCATTGCAATTGCTGACGATAAAAAAGCAACGCATGTGATAGATTGTCAAGGCCAACAATCACTGTCGCTCCTGTCGTAGTCAGTCCCGAAAAAGACTCAAATACAGCATCTGCAATACCAAAATCTGTAATACCAGACAAGTAAAGCGGGATAGCACCAAATAAACTTAAAACAGTCCAGAATAATACAACCACCAGAAAACCATCACGGTTCCTTAGCTCACCTCTGACTTTTTTGTTAGGTAAAAATAGCAATAACCCTGTTGCAAGGCTGATAATAAATCCCGCTACAAACGCCCCCCCCTGACCATCACCATAAATCATTGAAACAAATAGTGGGGGTAGCATGGTAACGCTGAATATCATCAACAGAATGCCGAGTATTCTAATGATTAACAACCTTTGCATCGTATCTTTTTATTCCAGGATTTTAGTTTTAATTTTCAGATTTTATTTCTTATTTCTAGAAAAAGGTTAGATCAACTTGAAATAACTGTTCGACTACCGCAACATATTTTTTGTCCACCAGAAATAAAATAACATGATCATCTGATTGAATCACCGTATTATGATGGGCAATAATTACCTTTTCATCTCTTACTATCGCTGCAATAGTCGTTCCTCTTGGCAATTCAATTTCACTAATAGCACGCCCTACCACTTTAGAGGTTTCTTCGGTTCCGTGAGCAATTGCTTCCATGGCTTCAGCGGCTCCTCTCCTTAACGTATAAACGTTAGCAACATCACCCCGTCTGATATGCCTTAATAAACTACTGGTTGTGGTATGCTGTGGAGAAATAGCAATATCAATTTCATTGCCTTGCAAAAGATCGGTATATGCGACCCGGTTAATCAAAACCATGGTTTTTCTCACACCCAGGCGCTTGGCCAGCATTGCCGACATAATATTCGCTTCATCTTTATTGGTTACGGCAATAAACACATCCATATGATCGATATTTTCTTCCAGCAATAACTCCTGATTACTGGCGTCACCATTTAATATTATCGTGTTATCAACCTCGTCGCTGATTGCCATTGCTTTTTTGGGATCATGCTCAATCAGTTTAACATGATATTTTTCATCCAGAGCTTTGGCCAGGCCTTTACCAATATTTCCACCACCAGCAATCATGATACGTTTATACGGATTTTCCAGCTTCTGTAGTTCACCCATTACCCTTCTGATATGGTGACTGGCTGCAATAAAGAAAACTTCATCATCAGCTTCAATCACCGTATCGCCAGTTGGCATAATAGCCTTACCACGACGAAAAATAGCTGCCACTCGAGTTTCAATATTGGGCATGTGATCTTTTAATGCTGAGAGAGCATTTCCAACAAGTAATCCACCATAATAAGCTTTAACGGCAACTAACCGAACCAATCCTTCAGCAAAATCGACAACCTGTAAAGCACCCGGGTTTTCAACCAGTTGACGAATGTATTTAACGACCAGTTGTTCTGGACTAATGACAACATCAACAGGGAGGTTTTTTGAATCAAATAACTTTTTTTCAGAAAGGTATTCAGAGC
>JADGFG010000173.1 GCA_016743995.1 Kangiellaceae bacterium
AATAAATGCCACAACGTGAATACACAATCACTAATTATTCAAGGTACAAGAACCGTTCAAATTTGCGATGTTACCTGAGTAGTCGTATTTAAAAATTTTTTTATGATGGCTGTAAAAAAAAGTTGCCGTAAAAAAGAGACCTATTATAACGATATTTTATTTCTTATTCATTTAATAAAACGTTTACTTATGCAATTTAATAATTAAAACGGTACTCAGTTAATTGCGACAGACCCTCTAAAATACTAGTTCAATTAAAAGCCCATTGCACGTTGAATTACCATGCGTTTCAAAAAATCAGATTTATCCAGAAAATTCATCCCTGTGTTTCGAGATAAAACACTCCACATTGAATCTTGCCCAAACAATGATTTAAAACCACTCATGGCATACTGCATTGTGTAATTAGCTGCTTTTCTTTCTCTTTCGAAACAACGCAAATTACTTTGCATTCCGTAATCCCGCCCTTTGTTAACCAGGGTCTGGATTCGTTTTGCCAGACACGCGACATCTTGAAACCCAAGATTAACACCTTGTCCTGCCAGGGGATGAATTGTGTGGGCTGCATCGCCGATCAATGCACAACGGCAACTGAGATAAGTATCTGCGTGTCTTTTGAGCAGAGGAAAAGCGCGATATTCAGATACCAGACTCACTTCTCCCAATCGATATTCGAACACCCTTGCCAACTGAGCTGCAAAGGCTTCACGGGATAAACCAGACAACTGTTTTGCCTTATGATCATCAACAGACCAGACCACTGAAGACAGGTGTGGTTGCGGCAAAGGTAAAAAAGCAACAGGTCCATTGGGAGTAAAACGTTGCCTTGCACAATTATCATGAGGGTACTCGGTCTTAACATTAGCAACAAATGCCTGCTGTCGATAGGGCACCTCGCTATGAGAAATGCCTGACTTTTCTCTGATAGAAGAAAAAGCACCATCAGCGCCAATTAATAGCCTCGGTTTAAATACCTGATGATTAGCCAGTATAATTTCAATATGATTTTCCAGGGGCGTTATCTGTTCAATTTCGGTATTGGATATAAACCTTACATCTGTGTTTTGCATCAGAGATTGATAAAGCGCGCTACGCAAAACCTGGTTTTCAACAATAGCCCCCAGGTTTCCACTGCCCACCTCCGCAGCATCAAAAGTGATAGTTCCCTGACCCTCTGCGTCCCAGACGTACATCTGATCATAGTCGGCCCGTTTGTTTTCTGGGATCAATTGCCAGGCGCCCAGTGTTTTCAGAAAGCACTGGTTGGCCGGGCTAATTGCACTGACCCGAATATCGTAGTCGCTGTCCATCAACTGCGTTTCTCCACGCTTTAGTTGATTTGAACAGATATTCAGTTCCTCTAAATCTGACTTCTCTATCACAACTACCTTTAATCCGGCATCAGCCAGAGAAGCAGCCATTGCCAGACCAACCATACCGCCACCAGCTATCGCAATATCCGGTTTAAATATCATGAAATTCACTCTTTATGAACTTTTTATTAGTAATTCCGCGCGCCAGATCCGATGATCGCGCACCGTAACCTGTCGCATGATCAATAAGTTTTTGTCTGGCAAATGGTAACCAGTTAATCAAAGTCATCGCTTTGTTACGAGCAAACACCAGAGGAAAATCAGTTCGGGTAAACAATCGTGCTAATGAGTCAGTCGCGGTAATCGTTTGTCGCCAGTCGTTACTTCTAGAGTTAACATAGCCTTGTAAAAACGCTTCACAGGCAAAATCTTCTTTTTGAACTTTTGCCTGCTTTAATAAATCATTAAGGGCAGCAATATCTCGCAACCCCAGATTAAACCCCTGTCCCGCAACAGGGTGTAAAGTATGAGCTGAATTACCTAATAATAATATTCTGGGTCCATAATGCTGCTGAGCCAGATGTAGCTTAAGCGGGTACTGAACTCTTTTGCTGGCGCGAATAAAATGCCCCAGACGATAACCAAATGCTTCCTGCAACGCCTGTAGAAACTCTGTATCGTCATAACTCATGACTTTATCGACGTCATCAGGTTTATGGCACCAGACAAGGCTCATCTGGTTGTTCGGTAAAGGCAGTAGTGCGAGAGGTCCGGTATTGGTAAATCGCTCAAAAGCCCTGTTTTGATGAGGCTGTTGAGTTTGAACATTGCAAATAACGGCATGTTGATGATAAGGCTCACGTTTAGTAGTTATCCCCATCATTTTGGCAACTGGAGAAAATGTTCCATCAGCGGCCAATACCAGTTTCGCCTCAATAGTTGCTGGTTGCTGGCTATTAGTTTGGGAGAACTCAAGCTGACAACAAGAATCCTGTAAATTAACTGAATTTAACCGTGCCGGACAGAAGACTTTAATCAAAGGCTGAGTAACCAGCTGTTGCCACAACACTGGCCCAGCCTGATTTAAAGAAATCACCTGGCCAAACGAGGATAAGCGGTGTTGGTCAGCGTTAAGCCTGGTAAACCCCATATGTCCTCGATTAGAAACATGTATCTTCTCAATAGGACAGGCCAATGGTTCAATAGCAGACCAGAGCCCTAACGATTGAAATATTTTTACTGATGCAGCCGACAACGCGACAGCTCGTTCATCAAAAGATGGGCTTGTATCTAACTCAGGTTGAACCGCTTCAATTAATGCGATGGAAAAACCCAACTGAGCATAGGCCAATGCAGCTGTCACTCCGGCCATTCCGCCACCGACAATGGCGAGGTCAAACTGCTGCATACTTATGACTCTTTATATTATTCATCAATAAATCTTGTACTCTCAATATCATGGCTAATGACGCATCAGACTTTCAATTTCTTCTGGGTCTTTTGTTACTTTATTGCTTATAACCTTGTGTCCTTTTGCGGTCACAACGACATCATCTTCAATTCGAACACCAATTCCCCACCATTTTTTATCCAGACCTTTGGTTTTTGGTGGAAAATACAGCCCTGGCTCTACTGTAAGTACCATACCTTCCGATAAACGTTTAGGCTCATTACCTTCGATATAGTCACCAACATCGTGAACGTCCAGCCCTAACCAGTGCCCCGTTTTGTGCATGTAAAATGGTTTGTAAGCTTCTGTCTCAACCAGAGTTTCAAGCTCTCCTTTAAGAATTTTCAAATCGATCAATCCCTGAGTTAAAATTCTAACCGCTACATCATGCGGCGCAGACCAGGCATTACCAGGTTTAACGACTTTAATTGCTTCTATATTGGCTTTTAACACACAATCATAGACAGTACGTTGTACTTCAGAAAACTGGCCGTTCACTGGAAAAGTTCGGCTGATATCGGCGGCATAACCTTCAAGCTCTGCCCCCGCATCAATCATTAACAAATCACCATCGTTTAATAACGCATCGTTTTCTACATAATGCAAAATACAGGCATTACTGCCTCCAGCCACAATCGATGAATAGGCCTCGTGTCGAGCCCCCTGATTAGCAAATTGATACTTAATTTCTGACTCTATTCGTAGTTCATTAATTCCGGGCTGACATAACTTCATTGCGGCAATATGTGCTTCAGAACTAATATCAGCAGCCTTGTGCATTACTCTAATTTCGGCTTTACTTTTAATCAACCGCATATCGTGCAAAAGATGACTTAAATCAATAAGTTCGCCTGGCGGGTGAGCCCCCTTTTTTACCTGGGCACGAAGAATATTTACCCAGGTCATAATATCGGAATCAAATTCAGGATGATTGCCAAACTCATAATAAATACGTTCTCGACCTTCCATTAACCCCGGTAGAATTTCGTCAATATCGTCAATTGGAAACGCATCATTACATCCAAAGTGCTTTTTAGCTCCCTCTTGTCCCTCACGTCGTCCATGCCAGGTTTCCATATGCGGGTCTTTTTCTCGACAAAACATGACATATTCACCATGTTCTCGACCTGGCAAAAGTACCAGCACTGCTTCAGGTTCCGGGAATCCAGTCAGATAATGAAAATCACTATCCTGACGAAACCTGAAGTGAGTATCTCTGCTTCTTACATTTTCTTTAGCGGAAGGTAAAATAGCGATTGAGTTATTGCCCATAATATCCATCAAGGCACGACGGCGATGGGCAAATTCAGCTCTGGTGATCATTTTAGTTGTCATTCTCTCAGCTTTATTCTTGTAGGAAAAAAATTAACCCATTGAATTGATATATTTTTTATTCAAAACTCAGTTCTCGGTTAATGTATCGTTTTGCTGACAGGAGTCATCTCTTCAACCGAAGTACGAGCTAATGGCTTTGTTTCACAGTAAATAGTCTGCACAGCAACTTTTACGTGTTCTATCACTGTTAATAAAGCTTCCTGAGTTTCTTCATTATCTTCTGCTTCCAGTTCAAGGCGTGTTATTTCAGTCAAATCTGTCAGAGATTCGCTCATTTCCCGGCTATTAACAATATGACCACCAAATAAAAGACCAAAACCAGACAGAAAACCTTCACACCAGGCAGCGATAGCTTCCATCTGATCAACCGCCGGATAACCGTCATCTGGTAATAATACGGGCGTAGTAAAATCCTGCTCTAACAGAGAAGCAGTCCATTCAAACACTTTTTGTACTATCACAAAAGTCGGCGTAGGTAGTAAACGGCCATCGTTAGCATAGTCAGACAGATGGTTAAGCCACTTCATATCCTTTTGATCCGCTCCGGCGACCAGCATTCCGCACAAAAATGCCTGAACTTCGGAAGCGCAGCTATCACACTCAGCGTTTGCTAATGACTCGTCAAACATTTCATAATCAAAGTCAGGCGTTGTAGCAGTATTTTTAGTCATAATTGTTCAGATAGCCTCCGAATACAAGATATTGTTATCTAATTACCAATTTTAGCCATTATACCATTGACCGCAAAGGTGATGCGCTCTATATTGAATTCATTCAAAAAAACAATGGCTTGCCATGGATAATTCAGATCTATTACAACTAGAAGGCAGCGTTTCAAAATTATTGAAACAATTCCAGAAGCTAAAGAACGAAAACCGCCAGTTAAAAGCGGACAAAGATAATCTGATTGAAAAAAATAAAACTGCCAGCAACAAGATAGAAGCGATGATCAGTAAGCTCAAGGAAATCAGTTAAAGTATGTCTCAGATAAAACCAGTCACCGTTAGCATCATGGGTAGTGAATATCACGTATCCAGCCCTGAAGACCAGATAGAAAAACTGGAAGCTGCTGCCAGAAATCTGGATAAACGCATGCGCGAAATCAAGTCAGGCGGCAGAATTGTCGGCGTTGAACGCATCGCAGTAATGGCCGCACTTAATCTCTGTTATGAAATGTTAAGTAATGACTCTGGAGATTCTCGCCATATAAACAAAATTAACACTAAAATCAAAAGCTTATATAACGAGATCGATTCTGCACTAGCATCAGACGCCTGAATAAGGTTAACATGGCTATAGCCATCACCTGTGCTGCGCGCCAAGCTGTTGTAGTCCTTGAGCCGATAATTTAAAATGCAGGGAGCTCTTGTTAATTAATGGTGTGCAAGTCCGGCTCGTATCGGAAAGCCTGATTTAATTACGGAATTCCCCCCTTGAACCCTCGGGTTCATGGGCGAAACCAGCAAACGCCAGGGTGGGTGATGACTTTATCTTCTTTAGATAATCAGAAGCAACACATTCGTCGTAAACTACGTCAGATTAGAAAACAAATACCAGCATCTGTTGCGCAAGATGCTGCCAGAACACTTTGTTTACATGTCACGCAACACCAGCAATATCAGGAAGCGGCTCAAATTGCCTGCTTTTGTTCTAATGACTTCGAGCTGGATACTTCTCCGCTGATAGAACAGATACTTCAACATAAAACAATCTGTTACTTACCTAAACTGAAACCTGTGGCACCAAACAGGCTGTGGTTTATGCCTTATAAAGAAAATACATCTCTTAAACCCAATCAATTTAATATCCCAGAAGTTGATTTACCGGTCAATTATGCTATTCGACTATCTAAACTGGATATTATTTTAATGCCACTGGTAGCTTTTGATAATCAGGGAAACCGACTGGGTATGGGAGGAGGCTACTATGACGCAACTTTAGCACACCTGAAACACTCAGCGTCTCGACCTTTACTTTATGGAATAGCCTACGAAGAACAAAAGATTAATGAACTTCCCGTCGAAAACTGGGATTTTCCTCTCGATGGGATTTTTACTCAAAATGGATTTACACAATTTGCGCTTAATTCAAATTAACTGTTCATTTAGATTGGAAATAACTTCGATACTATTTACTATTTTGTCGCACTGTTATTTTATCGTTCTGCCATTCATCAAACACCCAATCTGAGAAATCAGATTGGTTATTTCGCAGTGACTACCCTGGCTTGCAAAAAATCATGAGGTGAACTCACCACATTCTCCTCGGCAAAACTTGACACTAACATGCCAATTCCGAGCAGTGCCGCCAGCACAACTAAAATATCAGGTTTACGTTTCATCGGGTTCCCCAATCTGCCTTAAAGGCATTTTATTATGATAGTTAAAGGGAGTTCCTTACTAGTTTACTTCGATAGAATCTTTACTTTGATAGAATTTTTACCTGAACCAATCTGGTAAAACTAAAAACTTTGCGACGAATACTGACAAGGTTACTGATACAAACTAACTTCATGACTCATTGATTAAGTTATAAAATTGATGACACGTTTGTTACATATTAACTTTTTCTATTTCATTAATTTTCGCTATACAGTTATATTTCACTATCTCACTAATCTTCAATATCTAAAAGTGTTTGCTCCTTCTCTCTGATAGCGTTTATCTATCAGAGCCAAATTAAGATACTCCTGATTTTTAATATAATCAAGTAATTGGAGCTACTTTTTAACCAAAACGTGAACAGTTCACATTTTTTATCAATAGGATTACCATAGCCGCAGACTTTATAACGCGGTCACTTTACGATTTACAAGCATTCTAAAAATGAGATATTTTTCACTGACAATAACCCTGCAAAGCTCAAGTTTCATTTCTGAGTGTGATGAAAAGCTGTATAATTCTCTACTTATCAGCAATTCCCATAGAAAAAATCGTAGAGAGCTCCTCAATGAACCAGCAACAACTCAAATTTAAAGCCGCTGAAGCTGCAATAAAATATATTCAGGATGACGAAATTATTGGCATAGGTACTGGTTCTACAGTTAATTGCTTTATTGAGCTGCTTGAATCTCATAAGCATCGTGTTAAAGCAGCAGTTTCCAGCTCAATTGAGTCAACCAGAAGACTGGAAGCCATGGGTATTGAGGTCATCGATCTGAATAATGCAGAGGATATTCCGGTTTACATTGATGGAGCGGACGAAGCCAATCACACACTTGAATTGATCAAAGGGGGCGGTGCTGCCCTGACCAGGGAGAAAATTATCACCGCGGTTGCTGATAAATTTGTCTGTATTGCTGACGAATCCAAATACGTTAAAACACTCGGCTCATTCCCCTTACCTGTAGAAGTCATTCCGATGGCACGCAGCTACGTGGCTCGAGAACTGGTTAAACTGGGTGGCGATCCCGTTTATCGAAATGGGGTGACCACCGATAATGGTAATATTATTCTTGATGTGCACAACATGCAGATTTCTCAGGCCAAAATACTGGAAGCAAAAATTAATCAGATTACGGGTGTAGTAACCAATGGTTTATTCGCCTGTAAGCCCGCCGATCATCTGATTCTGGCAACGGCAGAAGGAATCAAAGAATACTGATTTCCTCCCGTCTCTCCTTTTTTATTCCCATTAGCACTTCCGGGTTAGCCTGCTTAACGGCTAACCCGGACAACTAACTAGCTACTCAAACAGATTATTCTAACGGAATATAAATCTCTGTTTTGAGATTTTCCGGTTTTGTTTTTCTGGGATCTCGATTCAGATAAATTTCAAAACAGGTTTTTTCATCTCGTAGCTGATAGTGACTTTCTGGTAACCACTCGTTAAATGCAAATGCGTAAGTTTGCTGTAGGTTTTCATAGGGTCCTTTGTGAAGAAATACAGCGTATTGACCACCTGAGATTGTGTATTCTTTCAAATTATCTTCGCTGCTAACGGTCGCTATAATATCAAGGCAGGCATCATAACGAATATGATCTGGCTCGGTAACACCAGGGTCATCATGAGTAATACCGATTGAGCGTGTTTCTTTACCCATTAAATTGTTGGAATAAGCAAACTTCATGATTCTTCCCCAGGCTCTGGGAGCCGCCTCAGCATAACCGCCGATCTCTCTGGCGCCAATCACGTTAATCGCTTCTATCGTTTTAATTTCTGGTTTCATAGTCTGCTCGTCTTTTAGTTGAATGTTCAAAGGCTTAATTAACACATTTTGTTGACGAACCTGACCCGGTGTATAGGAAAACTGTTTTTTAAATGCTTTATTAAAAGAAGACTGATTCTCATAACCACACTTAAATGAAATTTCAGTGATATTGTCATTGGAGTGCAATAATTGCCTCACCGCTCTTTCCAATAACAGTCTTTTCCGATAACCATAGATACTTTCACCCACATAACAACGAAACAGTCGATGAAAATGAAACTCTGAATAACAGGCAATTGACGACAACTGACTCACATCAATATCGCTGCTCAGGTTATCTTCAATAAACTGAATAACCCGATTCATTCTTTCTTTATGGTGTTTTTTACTCATGGTCAGATCCAGCAAAAAGGTTGACAGAATATTACTATCACTTGATTAAAATAGCTTTTCCATTCCTGCTATTTTGCAGAGTCTGCTCTATGGACAATTTTAAATACCAATAAAAAAATACTATTGAACTGCAACCAGACTGACATGACATGATTTTACAGCCGAATCCTGAGTATATCTAATTTCCAGAAGTTCTTTGTCTGCCATTTTTGCAGCGAGCAGAATAGAATAATAGTTTTTACAATTAACGTCAGATACCGAACAATATATTCCTCCCCAGGCACAATCTGTTTTAAAGGGTTCTTTTAAGGTCAGATAAAAAACCTGGCCAGTATGGCTACCCAGAACATCAATTTTCACTTTTGTCTGCGAATATTCTTGTGCAAATAGATTAAAACTCATCATAAATAGTAGAACCATTATTCTCATGTTACTTCCTCATTGTTTTAAATAAAAATTATGATCATGATCTGACTGGACGTTTTGCCAGTTTACGCTGCAGTGTACGCCGATGCATTCCCAGCGCGCGAGCCGATGCGGATATATTACCATCATTACTCTGCAAAACTTTTTGGATATGCTCCCACTCCAACCG
>JADGFG010000174.1 GCA_016743995.1 Kangiellaceae bacterium
GTGCTGGTGAGTCTGAATAATATCAAAATTATTTTCTATATAAATTAGCTGTCGATATTTATTCAGACTTAATTCAGCTTTGAGGATCTACACTACGGCAAATTGATAATAGTGCAATAGCCAGAATTTAAGGATTTAGACAGGAAATAAAATGAAAATATTAATTAAAAATCTTATCGTATCAGCGGGTTTGTTATTGTTGATGAGTTGTGGAGGCGGGTCAGATTCAGCGCCAGCTCCAAAGTCAACACCGAACCCTTCAACTCAGGTAAACCAGCCACCAACGGTGTCTGTAGAGTCTCCAGCCGCTGTGTTTGAACATGAGCCCGTTAGCTTGTTAGCAACAGCCAGTGATTCTGATGGAACGATAGCTTACTATGAGTGGTCACAGATTTCAGGCGAGACTGTACTTTCAATGCAAACGAATGGTGCTGAAGCCGCTTTTATATCGCCAGCGGTCAGTGTTGCTTCTGTCGTTGAGTTTGAGTTGAAAGTTACTGATGATAAAGGGGCAACGGTAGCAAAAGTTGTTGCGATTACGGTTAAACCCAAAAGCATGGCGGTATCGGTCAATGCGGGAGACGATAGGACGCTTTATAAAGAAACAAGCGCGGTATTGAGTGGCAAACTGGAAGATACTCAGTCGTTTGTATTTCGAACTGAGTGGAAAAACGCAGCAGATCAGAATTTACAGATTAATTCTCCTGGAACTTTGTCTACGGAAGTTATGATCCCCGCAGGTTTTCCAGGAAAAGTTTTTGAGTTTGAGTTGATTGCTTATGGTGCCGGAGATACGGTAATTGCATCGGACAAGATTCTGGTAAAAGTGAGTTCTGGTGTAACGATTGATGTTGGATCTGACATTGAGGTGAAGCCCGGTTCTACAGTTAGCCTCGCTGCTCAGTTGAGTGATCCTGATAAGCTGGTTAATCGATTTGAATGGAAGCAACTGGAAGGGGACAGTGTTAAATTTGATGATATCAATACGCTAACTCCTCAGGTAACGTTACCACAGAAAATAACAAGCAAGGTATTTAAATTTGAGTTGACTGCTTATTCTATAGCTGGAAGCGTTATCGCCTCTGATAGTATTGTGGTTTCGGTTATTCAGCCAGCTATTAATATTTTACCTGTTGTTAGTGCAGGTAAATTACCGGAGATTTTTTCAGGTGAAACAGTGACTTTTAATGGTTCTGCTAGTGATTCTGATGGAGAAATTATTCAATATAAGTGGAGTCAGATAAATGCTAACAATGCTGTCCCTGTGAATATTGTAAATGCAGATTCTCTGGCAGCATCTTTTTTTGCGCCAGACACCAAAGTTGATATCAATTTACAGTTTCAGTTAGAAGTAACAGATAACGATGGCGGTAAAGCAAAAAGTGAAGTTACTGTTTTACTTAAGCCAAAAGTTGTTCCAGTAGAAACATCAGCTGATGCTGGGGAATCTAAAATAGTGGTGGCTGGTGAAATGATAGAGTTAGTTGGTAGTGGAACCGCACAGGGAAAAATTATTAATTACCAGTGGTCTTCAGCAAAAACTAACCCTGTTAATGTGGATTTGATTAATCCCGGTAATAAAGTTGCCAGATTTACCGCGCCAGAGATAAAAAATATAACTGAACTTGAGTTTATATTAGAGGTAACGGATGACCAACAGAAGAAAGCACAAGCTCGAATGACTGTAACTGTTCATCCCGCCTTAGTCGTAAATGCGGGGGCGGATAAAAATATTGCTTCTGGTGGTGATGTGATTTTAGCAGGCAAATCCAATGCAAGCGGAACAAACATAACTTATAAATGGAGCCTGATTTCTACTGGCCATGATATTAGACTGGATAACATTAATAGTGAGCAACTGTCGTTTAAGGCACCAGTTCATGAGTACGGTAAAGAGAATGAACTTACGCTTAAATTTAAGCTCGAAGTTTCAGAGGACATATCAGGTAAAAAATATACAAACCATGATCTGCTGTCTGTTGTGGTTAACCCGGTAATAAAAGCATGTAATGCGTTAATTATCAAAGGTAAGGTTATTGCTTCTGAAAGAGTACTTAGCTCCCCTGGTGTAATAATAAATATTGGAGGACATAAGGAAGAAGTTTCTGCAAATAACAGAGGGGAGTATGCTGCAACCGTTAACTGTAATCGAGTGAGAAATGTATCACACAGAATTCATATTCGTGCCGTTGGTCGACTTAACAATATCAAGCTGATGTCAATTGGTCCACAATTTAAAGATGCAGTAAGAATGGCTGGTGACGATTCCATTCTTGATTCTAAAGAGTTTGTTGGTACTAATATATCTTATTTGACGACGGCGATGGCAGCTATGTCTTATGATAAAACGAATAACAGATTTTTTGAGTTGAATTATGAATTAACCCGTTTTATATCTAATTTCAGTTTTCCTGTGGTAACAGAGAAGTTGCTGAAAACAGCGGCAGCTATTAAATTAAGCGCGATGCTTTATGATAAAACTGGACACTGGATGAACGGTTGCCCATCGGCGAGAGATAGCATTGTATGGGCTACTGAAAGTACTAGAGTGGACTGTGTTATTCAGCAAAATGAGAAGAAAAAACCGGGTACATATATTGAGCAGAAGAACTTAATAATACAGCAATTAGATAGTCATGCTGTGAATCCTGTTGTACCTGATTTTTACCTGGGAAAAATAGAACACGCATTGCTCGGAGGCTTTCACATGTCTTTTGATAAGTCTACAAGGCAGCAATATGGTGCTGGGTTGTTGACTATCAAAGGTGTTAAAAAAACCTTTAATTGGGTGAATGATAATGGCTTGAAAATTACGTTAGATGACGCTGCAGGCAATGTTATTTATTCTGATTCTGAGAAATTTGGTACGGATGAGAAATTAATTAGAAGAAATCTGGTGCTTGATAGTATTTTAATAAAAATTGTTGCTACCCATGGAGGGGCAGAATTTGTTAATCTAACGACCAGATATAGTTATGCTTATCCTGGTGGAGAAAAGCCGGACTCCCAGATATATTCATTTACAAGTCATACTTTTTTATATAACGATTATATAAAAATGACTGAGGCTGATGTTATTGGTTATCGAGCTCTTCCATTACATGCAAAGATACGAAATGCAGATAATCAATCAAATCTGACTTCTGGAATGTTTAGTTTTACTGCAGATAAAAAGGTTGTTTATCATCGAGTGGCCAGGTCAGAAGATCTTGATATTAATAGTGGTACCTGGACACTTAAGAGTGACGGTACATTAACTATGGAGTTTAATAGCCCTCATTCTCCAGAGATTTATCAATTTGAAGTTCGCCGAATTAATAACAGATACTTCTCCGTACTCTTGAAAAAAGTTTTGGAAAATAGCAGTAAATTAAGTCTGGGGATATCCGAATTAAGAAAAGAAAAATCCCTATGGGCTGGCCAACAAATTCGGGGTGTTTATCATTATCAAGTTGATGAGGAGCGGTCTGGTATGAAGGTTTCTCTAGAGTTAAGCAAGGACAATAACGGAGGTTTTACAGGAAAACATACGACAGAATACATGGCAAATAATCAGAAAATTGTAGAATCTGTTACTCATTGGGAAGTCATTGATGGCAAGCTTGTTGTTATTAGTGAGTTGGATGCGTCTGTTCCGAGTGTTCCTGGCAGTCTGTCAGTAGCCAGAGAAGTGGCTACTCCCAATGTAATTCCCGGTATTCCGGAAGTAACCCCACCGACACCGTCAAAAGTTAACATAAAAAGACTGTTTGATTTAGTGAAAACTGACGATGGTCGTCATTATATGATTGAATATTATCAGGTTAAATCAGATATTATTGGTGAGTTTCAAACAGCCCGGGTATCTATTGGGGTCTGGACTAAGTAATTAGCTATTTTACTATAAATAATGATAGATAATTGGTCAGGCATACTCTGTAAGCCTGACCTCTGATTTTTGATATATGCCGTTTCTTTGTTAAAGTATAATCGTGTCAAACGTAGTATTTTTTACTTTTAATCTCTGTTGAATAACCCCGAAACATTTCCTACACTTTCAGAGTAAAAATTAGCCGCTCGAGAAAAGTTGAAATGACGGATGCTCAGGAAAAATACCAGCTACTGGTTATTGAAGATGCGCCAGTTATGATCAAGGTCATCCGCGAAATGCTGAGCTGTAGCGGTCTTCCTCACTTTGTTACTGCTTGTACCGATACCAACAAGGCACGTGAACTGCTGCTTGAATCCAGATTTGATTGCATATTGCTTGATTATGAACTCGATGGTATTAACGCGAAAACATTGCTTTTTGAGATAAGTAAGAAAAAAAAGATGACCACTCCGGTTATCATTCTCACTGGTTACGCTAACCCACAGATGGGAATCGATCTGATTAATACCGGGGTTGTCGATTTTGTCAGTAAGTCGGAATGTACCCCCGAATTGTTAAAGAATAAAATAAAATTTGCCATTAAACGGATGAAGCACTATCTGGAGCAGACTGCTAGTGCTAATTATAAACTTGATTCAGAATATGAATTGCTCAAACAAAGGATGTATGAAACCGCAGGTGTTAACGACTACACTTTTTTTCTAGAACAGCTTTCCCGAGTGATTGTTCGTTGCAGGCAGCATGAACGACAGATGGCTGTTCTGGTTGTCGACATTGATGATTTTTTAAATGTGATTGACACCTATAGCATGCAAGAGGCCAACGAGCTTCTTGTGACAATTGCAAAAAGATTAAAAGCCGCGTTAAAAAATGAAGACCTGGTTTGCTGGATCAATGATGATCAATTTTGTATCTATCTTGACCCGGTTGTGAGTAAGTTTGAACCCATGTATACGGCAAAGCGTATTCATTATGTGATGGCGGTTCCTTATAAAATAAAGAAGCATGAATTGAGTTTAACCGCCAGTATTGGCATATTCTATGAGCGAGCGACCTCTTCCTCTTCTTCGAAAGTTCAGTTGCTACATGCTAAAACAGCAATGTTGGACGCCAAAAAGAAGGGACGAAATAAAATTAGCTGTTATTCCGATGAAATTAACAATCGTATTAAAAGTGATAGTTTTATCAAGCGAGAATTTATAAACGCAATAACCAGCAACCAGTTGTTTGTTGAATACCAACCGAAGATCAGTCTGGCAACGGAAGAGGTCGGTAGCGCTGAAGCGTTAATCAGATGGCAGCACCCCGAACAGGGACTAATTTCACCAGACGAGTTTATTCCCTGCCTTGAAAAGTCTGATAATATTTTAAAGCTGGATGACTGGTTACTTGATACTGTTGTTGGACAACAGTGTCGCTGGAGAAAGTTGTACCGAAAAGTTCCCAGAGTAGCAATTAATATTTCGGTAAGAGCTTTTGAACAAGGAGATTTATTTCATAAAGTTAATAGTTACCTGAATAAATATCAGTTGCCAGGCCAGTATCTTGAGCTTGAAATGACAGAGAGACTTGTTGTTGAAAGCTCTGCGAGAACGATTGATACCATTAACAAAATCAGAGGGCTTGGGGTTTATATTTCTCTGGACGATTTTGGTGTGGGTTATTCTTCATTAGCTTATCTGGCGACTTTTCCCTATGATGGTTTGAAAATTGATAAAGCTTTTGTGGATCATATCTGTGTTGATGGCAGATATAGAGCCATTGTTGAGTGTATTCTTGAGCTAGGAGGGCGACTTGATAAGGAATTGACGGTAGAAGGTGTTGAAACTTTGTCACAGTTAAAGCACTTTCAAGGTACGCAGTGTAATTACATACAGGGATTTTATTTCAGCAAACCACTTGATGTGAGTTTGTTTGAAGAACAGATTCTGATGACTGAAAATATGACGGCTAAAATTCAGAGTTTACGCGCTTCAGTTCAGTAACCCTTTCAACAGATTTACCATGATTTACACCTAAATTTACCGCTACTAACACTCAGCTCTTTCTCCCCATGTTATTTATGCATTGTTCATATTAATAAACTAAACAGTTCAGTTGTTGTTAAGTTTGACCCTATTAAACTGACTGAAGTTTTTAATCTATTCCAGTTTATAATCAATTTCAATACGAGGAAAATAACGTGTATAAAATGTTAATCAGACTGGCTGCCCAGTCGGTCTTTGCGCCCTGGTTGCTTGTGGCGGTTCAGAAATAATTAATGCACCCCCTGTGGCCATGGCAGGTGAAGACCAGTCATTTTTTGAATTTGAAAATGTCATGCTGGCAGGTGCTGGTAAAGATGTCGATGGAAAGATTGTTTCTTACCAGTGGACTCAGGTGTCAGGTAAAAAAGTTGAAGGATTTAAATCTGAAGGAGCAAAGCTGTCTTTTGCCGCACCAGGAACTGCTGTTGATATGGAACTGGCATTCAAATTAACCGTAACAGATGATGGTGGCGCAAAGGGAAGAGATACGGTTAAAGTGACAATTAAACCCGCGGCCAGTAGTAATTTTGATATGACCCTGGTAGGAAAGGTCATTACAGAAAAACCACTGGCTAATGCCCGCGTTGTTATAAGCGCTGGTGATTTTAGTGTGGATACAGTCACCAATGAGTCTGGTGGTTACTCTGTTAAGCTGGTTGCTGATAAATCTTATGCCGATAGGCTGGTCAATATTACGATAACAGGAACGGGAGACGACGCCTCTATTAAATTGATTTCCTCTGGTGTAAATCTAAATAACCTGAAACGTAAAGCGGGTGTTGATATGGTTGTTGATGCTTCTGATTATAGCGCCGTTAATGTTTCGTATTTGTCGACCGCAGTGGCTGCCATCGCTCAGTCCGATAATAATAATGTTTTTCCTGATACGGAGGAAACATTAACTCAGTTTGCATCGAATCTGCATCCAGTAGATTCCAGACAGCGATTGATGGATGTTGCTACGAGTATTAAAATGCTGGCGGAAAATCCCGAGGTAAAAGCTCGTTATCTTCCATCAGCGACGGACAATATCTTTAGTTTTGCGACGGACTCAAAAAGGCTGGAAGCTTTTATTAAAGCGGTTGAAAGTGCTGGTGCTAACGGAGCTTCTGGTCATTCGGGCGTTTCTGCTCATTCAGACTTGTCTGGTCAATTTAATACTGCATTTATCGGTTTAAAGAAGACACTTGAAACCAATGCCGTTAAATTGGAGCTACCAACGATGTATGCCGGATTTATTCATTCAATGATTAAGGAAGGCGCTTTATTTTCGTTTGCACCAGATAATCAGGGAACCCTGTTAATCAAAGATAAGTCTCAATCTTTCAGCTGGACAAACGATAGCCAATTGTCACTTAATTTTAACGGTGCAAATGTTTATTCACAAAAAGTTAAGCTGGGTGCTACCGGTGGAGGCACGGTTAATCGAGATATTATTTTTCATTCAATGGATATGAAAGTTGTTGCTCAATATGGACAGTTTGATATGGTTCAATATCGTTTGAACTGGACTTATCAATATCCCGATGGAAATCATGCCACGCCAGCAACCCAGACCGCCGAAGGTTTTTCATTAATGGCACGTGGTTATCAACCGTTGACCAGTCAGGCAATAATTGGCACTCGCGCCATACCTGTTAACGCAACGATTAATAAAACGGAACTGGATAATGTTAATAACTTAAAGTCGGCAATTTTCAATTTTTCGGAAGGTGGCGTAGTCAGCTACCAGAAACCAGAATTTAAACAGCCAATTATACCGGGGCTAGATGTCACTAGCGGTACCTGGAGTCTGTCAGGTAATGGCTTTGTCACTATGCAGATGGGGAATTACAGCTTTGAATTGAAACAGCTGGCAAAAGGTTATCTGGCAGTCAGTTCAAAATACAGCTTTGATCAATCGGCGACCTTGAGTCTGGGATTATCAGAAGCAAAAGATAACAGGGCACAATGGACTAAGGAACAACTTGCTGGTACTTATCAGTATTCAAATGGTATTGATAAGTCATTAATTTCAACGAATTTACAACTTAATCTGGATGGTACGGGAAGTTTCACCAGAAAAATTCCTGCATTGACTCAAACTGATGCATTGAGCGGAATGCTTACAGAGTCAATCAGCCATTGGGAAGTCTCTGATGGAAAGCTGATTATAGAAAGCAAAAGGGCTGTTTCTGTCCCCGAGCCCACTTTACCAGCAATAATGATCAGTGATGTCGCGGTTTCTGGTATAACTTTATCAGGTGTGCTGACCTCAAGGCATCCTGGTTTTTCCAGCTCATTGCCAGAGAATCTTAACGTAAAAATTAAAAGAGAGTTTTCGTTATTGAGTCAGGAAGACAATCGATATTATGTTGTTGAGCATGAAAAATATATGGACCCTCATGTTGCTGCGAGTGGCTACCAGTATGATTCGGTTCAGATGTCTTCAGCTGTTTTGATAAAAACGAAATAAACGATTCATTCAATCGGAGTCGGTAATGTTCAGTTAATTGCCCCGCCAGACAGGCGGGGTAATTAAAACCGCCTGAAATTTTTTAACCATAGCTGCCTTATAGGAAAATGATGGCACTATTTTTTTCGAAAGTGTTCAATGGAGACAACATTGCTGTACTCACTGAAATTCTGCTCTTTTGTTGATGTCGACTTGTCTGACACCCCGGTTGCACCTGGTTCATCAGAGTGGGCAGATATTCTTTCATAATACTCATCTGCGGGTGGCAAAACTTCGTCTGGTCCCAGATCATCCGATTCAGTCATAAAGCCATGTATGGCTTTAAAGGCTTCTCGTTCTTTTTCAACAAAGTTATTCACGATTTGTTCTGTCATTATTGGGTCTAGTTTTGCTTGCTGGATAATCCAGTTTTTTAAAAACAGATATTGAGGGTAAAAATAATCTTTTTCACTTTTGCACTTTCTAAGTATTTTACTCATACATAAATCAAATTCCAACAAGTCCGATGAAGAAGGTGAGTATCCCGCTTCGGCTACGGCTGCTTCGAAGTTAGCTATGACATCATTCAAGTGGCTTTGCACGCTACGATCGCCACGCTGGTGAAAAGTAAATTGTGCATGTTTATTGTTGAAATGCTCAAGCCCAACTCGTAGTAAGTTGGGGTCGCTACTCACCATGCCCATCACCTGGCTGACATATTGCTGAAGCTGTTGTAAAAACGTTTCAACAAAATCATTGACATCGCCTTTTTTAAGAGCGCACAAAGTAATTGAAAGGCGAGTCTCAAAATCCATGACCACCAGAACGGTCAACTGTT
>JADGFG010000175.1 GCA_016743995.1 Kangiellaceae bacterium
GTACGAAAGAGTGTAATTTTAGGTTTATTTGTTTTTTTCAGTGGCTGCAGCTACTCCACGCCTCCAGAAAAGAAAATAAAAACAGATTCTGTCAAAGCTAAACCGGGATTTCAGTGTTCTAAAGCGACATCAGTCGTTGAAAAACATATTTGTGCCAGTACAGAGCTATCGCAGCTGGATGCCAGAATGTCGCGTTTTTATAAAGATGCCAGAAGCCGTAATATCCCAGATATCAAGTCGTCACAGCGAGAATGGATAAAATCTCGCAATAACTGTCAAAAAGCGAATAAAGCAGATATCGATAGTTGTCTTCTTTTCCTTTATAAACAGCGAGTTGCAGAGCTGGCAGGTCGCTTATCAGTTGTAGAAACGCAGACTGCTGCAGACACTAAAGCGACTGTTTCTGATGCAGGCATCAGATTACCAGCCAATTATCAGGATCTTTCTCAGATAGAACTGCTTGGTGTTCTGGGGGCTGGTGATCGCTGTAGAGAAAAGACTGAGCAACACAAAAAACGCTATGTACAGTTCTATAACTTTGATAATCAGGATCAGCTGCTGGCGCTGGCTTGTGAAATTGGCGCTTATCAGGATCATTATTTAACCTTTTACTTAAAGAAAAATAACGCCACTTACAAAGCTTACCCAATGTCCTGGCAATTACCCGTCTTTAACCAAAAGTGGTTATTGGAGAAAAACATAAAAATTGGAGGTAAACTGCAAATTGAGAGTAAAAATAGAACCCTGACCTCGCTAAGGCTATATAGTGCGTTTGGCTCTTGTGGCTATCAGGTTAACTATGATTTGAGTCATCTGACTAATCAGAATACTCTTGAATCTCTGACTCCGGTTTCTTTAACTGCAGATAATGATTGTGAAAATGGTGTTCTGGTAGATGACTGGCCGGTGGTGAGTTTGTAATCTGTACTCAATATCTGCCTGGAGATTATTTTTTTAATCGTTAATCTTTATTCGTTATTTGGGGTCTGTAAAAGATTTTGTGTAGCAATCATTCTAGTGGTCAGCTTTTAGCTGACCTTTATTTTGCATGACAGAAACATTTAAAACACCCACTTTTCCTTTGTCTCCGGCAGCTAAAAACAAGTTGTTATGACTGGCCATTGTATAGAAACCATCGTCTGAGTAAACACGCCAGTTGATGCCATGATCTGAAGAAATCTCTGTTCCCGTTTTTCCTGTCAGTAAACAGGTCTGCTGAAAGCAACTCATTGCGGTGCGTAAACCCTTATTATGGCTACTGGCTGTTTTCCAGTTGCTATTTTTCTTCGCTGGAAGATAAACCAGGTTAGTATATTGGTCGCTTCTGTTTTTGTAATCGCCACCACAAACAAATATTTCTTTTTTCTGATTCAGTGTTAACGCATAACCACCTGCGGTCTGGGTTTTATGGTGTAAAGGCAATGCCGTTCGTTCCCAGCTTCTCCCAGAGTCAGTAGAACTGTATATGGATGCGGAAAAGCCGCCTGTTGTGAACCAGGCCCTGCCTTTCTCGCCAGTGATGAGGGTATTTCCGCTAGCAGCAAATGCGGCTTCATTCTTTAACTTTCTCGGTATGTTTTTCTGCTGAATTCGAGCCCATGTTTTTCCACCATCTGTGGTTCTGAGTATGGTGTAATAGTCATTAACCGGATCTCCCTGAATAAGCCCGTTTTTCTCGTCCCAGAAAGCAATAGAATTGAAGAATCCTTCAGGTTCTCTGTTTTTATATAATAATTGCCAGTGTTTCCCTTTGTCTGTTGTTTTGTATAGACGGGATTTTTCTCCTGAACCTGCCGTCATGATAATAGCTGTTTGAGAATCAAAGATTTCAATATCTCTTATATCCCCATTAAAACCCGACTTAAGTGAAACATTTTTCCAACTTTTCCCCTGGTTTTCGCTAATGAAAACGCTACTTTTTGTACCCGCAACCCAGAGCGTGTCAGGAGATACGGCACTAGCCCTTAATGAGGGAGAGCCGTTCATTACAGAATATTGCCAGCGGGGCATTTCAGTAGTTTGTTTAGCTAATACCTGTTTAGCTAAAGGTACTGCGTTGGCAGGTGAAAAAATACCTGGTAATAGACTATTAAGTACTATCAACCCATAGACTGCTGAAGTTATCAGTGGTTGTGTCATAAGCAGGTATTTTTTTTTCGTCATTTATCAGCCGTTGTTATCAAAAGATGATGGTCAGATATTAACATGATGAAGATATTTTATTGGATTCTTTTGCTAATATTAATAACGACAAAATAAAAACGGAAAATAATTAATCTTGCCGATACTATTTATTGGTTAAAAGTCTTGTGAAGGGGCAGATTGAAATTAATTTGTCGAAGTCATATAGTATTGATGTTTTTATCGTCTTTAGTATACGCTGTCTGATGTATCTGTCTGTGAGATATTTTGTGTGGATTGAGCTATAAATTCAGCAATGATTAAATTCAGATCTGGTTAAATTTAAAGTACATTATTTTCCATCAGGTACAAAGTGATGTATTCTCGAAAGATGAATAATAATAAAGTCAGTTTAATAAATTGTCAGAATATTTTGCTTTGTAGTGCCCTGTTGACTGGCCTGTTCTTTTCTATCGCATTTGCAACACCTTTACAGGCCAGAATGATTGATTTAAATGTCGCTGCCACAAAACCTGTGAATGGCATTGTGGGTGATTTAGATTCGTTTTCATTTCAGTTAGCAACAGGCGAAAGTTTATTAATTGAAGTGAAAAGAATAAATACTTCATTTTCTCTTAAATTAAGTCGTATTGATAACAAACCCGTTTTCTTAGTAAGGCTGCCATCAAGTGACTGGCTGGCGGAGCGAATACTGGTTACTTCAGATGACTGCTCTGATTGTCGATTACAGGTCCAACCATTTGAAAAAGCCGATCAGTCTGGTTTATATCAATTAACGGCAACAAAATTAAAAGAAAAAGCTGACTCAGCCAAAATTGAATTTGAGAAAAAAATGACACTGGCCTCAAGGTTGTGGGCGCAGGCTGGCAGTAATCAACGTTTGTTGAATGAAGTCTATGGCGTTTATCTTGAAGCCGTCGCTATTGCTAATCAGTCGGACATGTCAGATGAACGACAGCGTAGTCGATACCTTGCTGCACAGGCCGCCGACTGGAGTGTTCAATACACTGCTTCTGAACAACTGGCAATTCAGGTTATTGATGCCAGTAAAGATGCTCATGACCCGTATCGATTACGTGCTTATGCATTGTTGGCAGATTTTGCTTTTGAAGAACATCAGTTAAAAAAATCGCTTTCCTATGCTGACCTGGCTTTAAAGCTTGCACTCTTGCAAAATGACAAATTAATGCAAGCTTCAATCTATAATCGACTCGGGCTGCTTGCGTCGGAGCAAGGGCGTTCACGTGATGCTTATCAGTTATTTGATAAGTCTCACCAGACTTTTTTATTGCTTGGAGACTGGCGTCGTGCAGTCAATGGAATGATTAATAAAGGCTGGTCGAGTTATCGCCAGGGGAAGTTAGAAGAGGCATTGAATTATTATCAACAGGCTTTGTCTGTTTCTCAGTCATCGGGTTTATTGCAACAGGAAGTTGATGCGGCTTATAAAACTGGAGAAGTTTATACGCGGTGGGGGGATATCGATCAGGCTAATCGGTTTATTGATTCTGCATTGGCTAAAGCAGAGCCTTTTAAACAGAGCTTATTATATGGACGGGTATTGCAGGCAAAAGGTAATGTGTTACGTTCATCTGGAATGTTTCATCTGGCAAAGGCTGTGTTTGAAGATGCATTACAAGCTTACATGCAATTACCATCAAAAAAAGATACCGTTAATATTCAGTCTTTTCTCGGGGAGATTCATAGTAGTCTTGGCAACCTGACAATAGCAGAAAATTATTTTAAACAGGTACTGGCATTCGATCTTCAGAGTGGAAACCAGTATCTGCTAAGCCAGAGTTATTCAAGACTGGCCGAAATGGCACTTAAACAGAAAAACTTTAAAAAAGCGCTTGGCTATCAACAGCAGGCATTAAATGACATTAAGGTCATTGATGATGATAATATTAAGGGACGATTATTTAGCCAGGCAGCAATTATTTTCTATCAAAATAACTTACTGAATGAAGCGGAAGATTATTTTAGCCGTGCCAGAAAAATACAAAAAAAGCTCCATGATTATAATGGACAAATTGAAACCGGTTACCGAATAGCAACGATGCGTGCTCACCAGGGAAATCATAAACAGGCGTTGATTGAATTAGATGAAGTAGTCAGAGTCATCCGAGCGGGTAGAAATAAAATTACTCGCGCCGACCTGAAGAGAAGTTATCTGGCGCTCCAGCAGAAGATTGCGGCATTGCAAATACACTTATTAAAACAGGCCTCAGTGCCAGCTAAAAAAACGCTACAGGTTGCTGAAATGTTTCGCTCTCAAACATTAAGAGAGCGTCTTGAAGATTACCGGGTTAATCGCAGTATTCCCGACGAGTTAGCATTAAAGCGAAATACACTTCATAGTCAATTGCAGTCAAAAGCCGTTGATTATCATCAGTTATCCGATCCTCAGCAAAGAAAAGCGTTATTAAGCAAAACTCGCAAACTGGCCGCCCAGCTGCAACGACTGGAAGCCTCAATTGAACAGGTTAATGATTTATCGTTAAAGCGCTCTTCTGAGAAAAAACAGTCTCTCTCGCTGGCGAATATTGACCAGTTACAAAAACAACTTAGTGAGGACTCAATATTACTCTATTTTGATACAAATCCGGAGCAAAGTCATTTATGGACGGTTAGTCGGAAGGTCGTCAGAAGTTTTACCTTACCTGCAGATACTACGATTGCAGGGTTGGTTGCTGACGCGTTAAAAGTGACCAGTAGCTCACCTGCAGGTAATAAACGAAAACGTAAGCAGGCACAAAAAGCTGCTTATAATAAATTATCAAAAATGCTTTTTTCAGCCCACTCTGTTGCATGGGAACAATATCAGAGAATAGTCTTGATTACTGATGGTCCGCTGAATTATCTGCCTTTCTCTATGTTGACTTTGCCGGGCTCTCAAACGCCTATACTTAACAGCAAACAGGTGACCTTTGCACCTTCATTAAGTGTGTACCAACAATTGAGCGCTCGTTCAGATAATAAAAAAATATCAGCGACTACAAATAATCGAGTTTTGTTAGTCGCTAACCCCAGCTTTCTGGAGCAAAATAAACCGTCTTCCAGAGTGGCAAAACTTCGTTCCGGGTTTCAAACCAGCGAATTACCTTATACCAGTAAAGAAGCAAAGTCGATTATGAAGGTGATGCCAGGTAGCGCTGTGCTGCTGAGCCGACATCAGGCTAATAAAACAGAATTTTATAAACGAGTCCCCCAGAATTTTCAGATACTTCATTTTGCGACTCATGGCTTGGCCAGCAGTGAATCTGCTTCTCTGGGGGGGCTGGTTTTTTCGAACACCCGCTCTGCAGACAACCTGTTATTAGCGCCAGAAATAGCCAGCCTGCATTTAGAAGCTGAACTGGTGGTTTTAAGCGGTTGCGAAACGGCTTTAGGCAGACTGGTTGATGGTGAAGGTTTGCAGGGCTTAAGCAGGGCATTTTTTGAAGCGGGCGCAAAGCGAGTGATTGCCAGTTTATGGGCTGTTCAGGATGATGCAACGGCGGAGCTGATGGGCGCATTTTATCGATTTATGCTAATTGGCAAAAAAACTCCAGCCGAGGCATTACGTCAGGCTAAATTACATGTTAGAAATTACCGCCGAAAAAATAATCAGAAACCCTGGCAAGATCCCTATTATTGGGCGGGTTTTGTATTACAAGGTATAGGGGAATCCTGGATTGAATAATAAAACTGAAGCGGAAATAGCCGAATCTCTGGTTTCGCGTGTAATGGCGAGTGACAAAGCGGCTGAAACGGAAATGGTAGAGAGGTACAGCAAGGGAATGTTATTTATGTTACGTCATCGTTCTGGAAACCAGGCGTTGGCAGAAGATATGTCTCAGGAAACCTGGCGCATTATCTTCGAAAAAGTCAGAGCAGGAGATTTAAAAGATCACTCCAAACTTTCAGCTTATATCGTGCAGACCGCAAAAAACCAGTTGTTAATGTGTTATCGCAGCAGTCACCATACTCGAGTGACCAATGACGTTGATACTGCAGAAACTGCTGATACAGTCGATCAACCGGATCAGGTCATTGAGCGTCAGAATATGGCAAAAGTGGTGAGATTGTTGGTTAACGAGCTGAAAACCCCTAGAGATAGAGAGCTGATTATGCGGTTTTATCTCAGAGAAGAGGACAAAAAGACAATTTGTGATGATTTTGGCTTGAGTGAACTTCACTTTAATCGGGTGTTATTCAGAGCCCGACAGCGCTTTAAGGAGCTATGGTTGGAGCAGGTCGGGCATCATAATCGTTGAAATACAGCCAAAATGGCAAATTTCGTAAAAAACAGGTAAATAGCTGAGATAAATTCTCATGCTGATGCACTAATGAGTTGTGGATTAAAGTCGTACCGCCAAGAGGATTAAACGAAAATGAATGAATTAGAGCAGAGCCAGAAAATTGAAAGATACGTCCTGAACAGGATGGATGAAGATGAAGCTACTGAATTTGAGGCCTATTATCTGTCAAATCAGGATTGTCTTGAACAGCTGGAAGCCAGCAGAAGGTTGCATCAGGGGTTACAGTTGGTTGAAGGCAGTGAAGAAGCCGTGAGTGTCCAGGTTTCTGATCAGGCAGCTGCAAGTAATGACAGCCATTGGTGGAAAAAGAAGCTGCCAGCCTGGAGTCTGGTTGCTTCGGTGATGATGATGATGTTACCGACCAGTTACCTTTATCAGCAGGTAATTACACAAAAATTACCACAACCAGGTCTGAGTGTTGTGAATTTATCGCTTTCTGCAACCCGTTCAGCGCATCAGTTGGAAACAATTATGCAGCAGAGTGAAGGAAGAACGGTTGTTTCTGTCTTTATTGATATTGAATTACAGGATGTTCCATTGAGTGACTATGGATTTATCCTGAAAAAGCAAAATACGATCACGACAGAATTAAGTATGAAAAACTTGAAACTGGACTCTAATGATATGCTTTATGTTGATTTAGGCGACAGTTATCTACTGCCGGGCACCTATGATTACGAGATAACTGGTAGCAGCAGCACGGTAGTACAAAAAAAATTGGGTAAAGGTAAGTTAGTTGTTAAGTAAGCGCGGTTTCAGGCAGACTGGTGTTGATGTAGTGAGCTGGTAAAATTTCGAAGGTTTTATGAAATTAACTGTTTATTGTTGAACCGTATCATTTAATCATTTAAATAGAAAAGAAAGGAGTCCTGCTAATGTCTAATGTTATTGCAGAAAAGCCACAACCAAGTATTCCTGAAGTAGAGGAAATTATTAATTTTTCTGGTAAAGCTTCGCAAGAAGATGTGTTTGATATTATCAATGAAAAGCCTCGGAAACCCTTTGTTGATATTGATAAAGATACAAGGAAGAGATTATTTAAGAATATGCAGGGTAAACGACTGAACATTGAATATTCCGATTTTATCAGTTTAAACGGATGTGACATTCAGTTTGAGTTTTTGCCAGAAGCAGGCGATCAGGCCTGTGACTTGAAATTGAATATTATGGATGAAGATCAAAGTCGATTTTTAATGGAACGATTAAAAGAAAGTAGAGTTATTGTATTAAACCCCGATAGCTTTGTGGTAAAAACATTTGTTAAATTGAACGATGATAAAGTCAAAAGTAGAAATTATTCTCTGGTTTTTACTTTTATCAAATCTAGAGATCAGCAAAAACATGTTTGTTCATTTTCTCTGGTTAACTTGCAAGATGATGAAAAGAAAAAATGGCGTGTTTTATATGGTCATCGAAGTACCGGTACAGGCGGTGGTGGCAGGTATTAGTGGCTGCTAAATCATTTTGTTGAATCAAATGATGCCAGGTTTAAGGGGAAGTCACATAATGCCTGCTGCAGATAGTATAACTTTTATAGTTGAATTGATTCAATATGCTTGTGTTAAACAGAAAAAGGATGAGAACAATGTTTAATAAAATATTCAAATTTCTATTGAAATTACTCAATATTACCGGAGACTGTGTTCCTGTGAATAATCAAATATCTTACACTATTAACAAAGGTGACAACTCTAAAGACAATGATAAGTTGCTGGAAAATGCAGCGGAAATCGCTTGCGAAATCTGGAATGAACATGTCACACCACAGCAACCCATTGAATTGCAGCTAAAGGGGGGTTACATCCTTGAAAATACGGCTGGTCGAGCCTATCAGGATGGCAATGGTGGTTGTCAGGTGATTGACCGAAGTTGGCAGGTTGAAGTGAATACTGCTTATATCGAACAATATGCGAAAGATAAAAATAATATTGTCGCTATTGTCATGCATGAAATTGGCCATGCGCTGGGTATTGGTAGTGATCAGTGGCGAAATTTATTTGACAAAAATGGCGTCATTAAAGAAAAATATGCAGAAAAATACCCGGTTTTAAAAGGAAAAGAGTTGGGGCATGATGGTGATCACTGGCGGGAAAAAGGAAAGCTATTATCAGAGTTTGGTGAAGAAGGGCATTGTATTTCTCCAGAAACGATTGCTGTAATGGAGTTGTTCGGTCATCAGGTGAGGAAAGTGCCTTCACAACGGGTTCATGTTGAACAGTTGGTTTCTCAGGTTAGTGTATCTGCTTAAGTAGATTTTTCGCTCAGTAGATTAATCCAAAGGTCACCAAGGGGTGACCTTTTTTTTGTGTCAGTAACTTTAACTATATTTCAACCTGTCAAATTCCATATCAATTTGATTTCGATCAAACTGATATTCATTTGTTGTATTTGTTTTATTCAGAATATTAGATAAACCACCTTCTGTCTTCTTTAGTTTTTGACTCAGTTTTTTTTGATTGTCAGTTTCGTTGTGGTCGCTAGTCGCTGGTTTTTTGGCTGATTTTGTACAGGATTTAAAGCTGTTTATAAGTGAACTAATGGGGTTTGAAAAAGGCATAGGTTTTCCGCTAATTGGTTGGTTTTTATGTAAGGTTTTAAAAAAATGATAGCGATTAGAGCTTATTGTTGATATTTTGAATCAGGTAATCTTCTATAGCAACAGAGTTAGTGTAATAAAAAGTAATTTAATGAATTTTTTTGTTGTTTTTATGAGT
>JADGFG010000176.1 GCA_016743995.1 Kangiellaceae bacterium
GTTCATGGTGATAATATCCGTTGATGGTATGCCTGATGCCGGATGTGCATTCGGGCAGGCTGCAAACCATTTTTCCATCAGCTTTGCACCTTTAAGCCATTTTTTAGCACGCATTACTGTTGGGATCTGGGTGATATCAAAATCTGACATAATATTCTCTATTTGTTTTTATTATGAATGAATACTTTAAAATATTCGATTGAATTTCCTTTATTCAGCCGGAATCATGAGCTTTTCTTGTTAAGTATCTTTGCATTTTTTCAGGGGATTATCAAGTCTGGATAAAATAGTCAACAATGCATTTGATAGTGAATAAATGTAATTGGTTGCTTGAAAGTATATAAGGAATATTTACGCTACGTAATAAGCAGGAGTATCGCGTATATTTGAGCAGTGTTAGTGACCGGTACTATAAAACACAATTATCTCTGTTGAGTAATTTAAAGTACCTGATTAACGAATTAGTAGAGCTGTCATGCTCACAGGAGTGGTTTGACTTTAAATCAGCAAGCACTTTTTTAGCCAGTGTTTTACCCAGTTCAACACCCCACTGGTCGAATGAATTGATATTCCAGATAATTCCTTGTACAAAGACTTTGTGTTCATACATTGCGATTAGTGAGCCCAGTGTTCGCGGAGTGACTTGACGGAATAAAATAGAGTTTGTTGGTCGATTACCTTCAAATACCATATGTGGCAGGCAGCTTTCTATTTCGTCGTGTGAAAGCCCCTGAAGTTTAAGTTCTTGTAAGGTTTCATCATGGTTTCTACCGCGCATTAAAGCTTCACTCTGTGCGATAAAATTTGACAGCATCGTTTCATGGTGTTCGGGTAAGCCAATCTGAGGAATAGCACTACTGATAAAATCGGCAGGAATAAGTTTTGTACCCTGGTGCATTAATTGATAAAAAGCATGTTGCCCGTTGATTCCCTGAGCCCCCCAGACAATACAGCCTGTTGAATAGTTTGTTTTATTACCTGATCGCGTTATAGATTTTCCGTTGCTTTCCATATCTGCTTGCTCCAGGTAGGCGGGCAGTTGGTTAAGCAGATGGTCGTAAGGCAAGATTGCATGTGATTCACAACCAAAGAAATTGTTATACCAGATGCCCAGTAACCCCATAATCACAGGAATGTTTTTATTAAATGGTGCAGTAGAAAAATGATTGTCCATTGCGTTAGCGCCAGCCAGTAATTCTCTGAATCTTTTCATGCCGACAGATAACGCTATAGACATGCCAACGCTGGACCATAGAGAGTAACGACCGCCGACCCAGTCCCAGAATAAAAAGATGTTTTCCTGTTTGATACCAAACTCGGTAACTTTTTTAATGTTGGTTGATACGGCAACAAAATGTTGACTGACAAGTTCGCTGTTTTTGGCTCTCTGAAGGAACCACCGCCTGGCGCTATGAGCATTCAACATGGTTTCCTGAGTTTTAAAAGATTTTGAAACGATTATGAATAGTGTGGTTTCCGGATTGAGTTTATCGGTAATATCCAGAAAATGTCTTGCGTCAATATTTGAAATAAAGTGAAACTTCATATTTTTAATCTGATAGGGTTTTAGCGCTTGCGTGATCATCTGAGGGCCAAGGTCTGAACCACCGATTCCGATGTTTACAATATCTGTTATTGCTTTTCCTGTATACCCCGCCCACTCTCCACACCGAACGATTTCGGTAAAACGCTCCATTTTATCAAGTTGTCTATGGACGTCATTAATAATGTCTTTATTCTTCAATTGAGTCGAATGTTGTGCCGGCGTTCTTAGAGCAGTGTGCAACGCTGCATTGTTTTCTGTGAAATTAACCTTATCTCCCCTGACCAGTTTTTCTATCCAGTGTTTCAATTTGCTTTCATCCGCAAGATCAAGTAAAAGTGTCATTGTCTTTTCTGTTACTCGATTTTTTGAATAATCAAAAAGTATGTCTTCAAAAATAATTGAGTACTTTTCCTGTCTAAAAGGGTCCTTTTCAAAGAGCTCTCGCATATGACTGTGCTGAATTTTATTAAAGTGATTTTTTAGTTGCTTCCAGCTTGGCAGGCTTGTGAGTTTGTTCATTGTATTTCTCACTTTTTTCGGGTTAGTGTTTACGGCTTAAGAGAGTTAGTGTTAAATCGTGCTAAAGGTATAGGGCAGTGCTGGTGATCGAGTATGTTGCTGACTGAATATCCGGTTTGTATAATGGTGCCAGTCTTCCCTATTAGATAGTACTCGTGACACTGACGTAACGAACTCCTGTAGCTTCTGACCGGTTGACTATAGGTAAAAAGCCACGGCCCTTGTGAATTTAGCTTTTCATAGAAAGACTGTTGTATTGAGTCAGATTGTTGAGTCGCTGCGGCTGAACCATAATCGCGGTAAAGTGGGATGTAGTTATCTAGCGATGGGGACCAGAACTCAGATCTGATGGTTGATTTGGTATTCCATCCGTTATATTGAATTTTTGATGGGTTGCCTTTTATTAAAATCAGTTCTGCAGCAGTTGCCCCACTCCAGGTGGTTGTGTTTTTATAGCTTTCTACCAGGTAGTTATCAACCGGGGGAAAGCAACCGGTCATCAGACCGATTGGAAGTAGTAACATTGATAAAAATTTAATGCTTTTCATTGTGTGTCGCATGGTCAGGTTCCGTTTATGGCGCAAGTTTGTACTTATTAAGTATCTTGTAGTCAGCCTTAAATAGCCGTAAAAAAGATAAGCCAGAATTAGCGAGCGCTGTAAATACTCGTACTGGTAACAGATGGAGGATTAATACTGAAATGAATGTTGTTATTGACTTTGCCGGTTCTTCCAGAATTATTCCATTGTCAGCTTTAAACGAACTTCTTAACATTTTAATTGCGGCCTTTCGGCTGCCCGATCTGATTGCTCGTCGGGCAAGGTATCTTAGTTGAAATGCTTTAGCACGATTACACCAAAGGGTCGTTGCTTCTGGCGCATAAAGTGAAGCTTTACTAATCGCCTTTTCCCAATAATAGAGTTGTTGTTCAAGGTTTGCAGATAAGCCAGTGTTATTGATGCGGTAAAATGTCAGCGGCTGTGCAATGCCTTCAAATTTGTATTGGGAAGTTGCAGCAATTCTTAACCAGTATTCAATGTCTTCTGATTGACGGAAAGATTCATCGAAATAAGAATTGAATTTGATTCCATTTCGGTAGATCCAGAAGACTGTTTCATCTAAAACTTCGCGTCTGACTACCGGAGCGGAGCCATTGCCGATTGGATTTCTACAAATGATATCTCTGAAGGTTACATTGTTGATTTTTGGTGATTGAACAATACCCAGAGAATGACCATTGTCATCAATTAATGCCGACTGCGAATAGCTGACGCCAACCTGATCATTGATTTGCAGATGTTCAAAATGATACTTTAGTTTATCTGGATGCCATAGGTCATCTGAATCGATAAATGCAACATATTTTCCTTTGGCCGCTCGTATTCCCGTATTTCTCGCGCCTGCCAGACCACGGTTTTCCTGCTCAATAATTGTAACTCGTGTATCGATAATCTGTTCCAGACATTTTTTTGAGCTATCGGTTGAACCATCATTAACAATGATGAGTTCAAAATCGTTAAAAGTTTGTTCCAGAACAGATTGAACTGAGTGTTTCAGGTATTTCTCTACATTGAATACAGGCATGACCACTGAGAATATAGGCATCGCATTACTCCATTTGCTGTCAGGGTTTTCTTAACTGATTTTCATTGTTGCAGGTAATGTGCCAGTTAAATGTATTGGTCATTACTTGTTGTTTTTGTGTATTTATGGGGGAGGAAAGCCTGATATTTTGCATTTTGCAATGCAAAATCCGCATTTTTTGGTAAAGGATACTGGCTTTAATGTTGCATAGTGGTAGTTATGTTTTATTAATCGGGTAATTTGTTATGCAAAAAATATCAGTATCTAAAAAATCCGGCTTCAAGTTTTTAATCTATGTCTTTAGTTACAAAGCAATCTATTTTTTCTGGAAGTTATTCAGGCGGTTTTTGTTACGACAAACAAATGGAGCGCAGGTGGTAGTCTGGTATCGCGATAAAGTATTACTAGTTAAGAGTAGTTACCGTAGTTACTTTTGTTTTCCCGGTGGTTATTTAAAAAGAAATGAAACGCCGCTAGATGGCGCGCAAAGAGAGTTAGAGGAGGAGAGTGGTTTATACCTGCCATTGTCGATGTTTAAGTTTTGCCAGGAATTTACCGTAAAGTGTCATAAAACACTCTGTAAAGACACAATTTATGAAGCTTGCCTGGATGAAAGTCTGGATTTCTCGTTGCAGATTGATGGTAGAGAAATTGTTGAAGCTTCTTTTTTTACCCTGAATGAAGTCAGAGAACTGCAATTAGATGACAATGCTTTGAAGTATTTTTCAAATATGCTTAATGCAAAAAGTTTTTTCTAAATTGCAAACTATTTTGAGAATGGGAGTCGTCTATCTGTTTTTTGATGCGCATGAAGAGGGTAAATGATTTGTTTTTTTGTATGGTATCAATGTTGCATTGTATTAATTAAGTTAAGTAACGAGAAGCAGTGAGGCTAAAAAATGAAAGCGGTAATGAATCAAAAGTCACAGGATGTTGTCGGTTTAGATAAAAAGATTAAGTCTGAAAAAACGGGACTTCAAATTTCAGTTGCTATCACTCCTGATAGTCAACGGCCTGCATTAAAGATATTCGATATACCGATATGGAATGGAACAATGTCAAGTGCTGTGCAATGGATCGTTTCTCGTGCAGCAGAAAGCGTTAGCACAAGAGTGGGATTTGTTAATGCAAATAATTTAAATATTGCAAGTAACAACAGAGACCTTACTCGACATTATCAAGATTGTGATGTGATTTTTGCTGATGGTGCTGGAGTCAAGCTGGCCTCTCGTTTTAAGAGTAACCCTATCGAAGCCAATATTAATGGAACTGACATGCTACCTCACTTATGTAGTTCAGTTTCTCGAGAAAAACAGTCAGTATTTTTACTTGGAGCTTCTCAGGGTATAGCAAATCAGGCAGCCAAAAATCTGGTTGCAGACTTTCCAGGGTTAAAAGTTGCGGGTACTCATCACGGTTATCTTGATAATGAAATTACAAACCAGAAAGTCATTAACCAGATTAATCGAAGCGGTGCCTCAATTCTTCTCGTTGCAATGGGGACCCCCTTACAGGAGAACTGGCTGTCTCGTTATGAGTCAAGATTAAACGTAGCGGTTAAGATATCGGTCGGTGGCTTATTTGATTTTTATGCAAATAAGATCAAAAGGGCGCCTTTATGGATGAGAAAGGCTGGTTTTGAATGGGGATGGCGGTTAGCGCAGGAGCCTCGTCGAATGTGGAGGCGCTATCTATTAGGTAATCCATTATTTCTTACTCGTGTCGCCGCAGAGAGTTTGCTGGATTACATTAAGTATTCTTATAGCGCGCATTTGAAGAGAGTGGTTGATATTGGTATCTCGGGTTTTTTATTACTTTGTCTCACGCCTGTTTTCTTAATGATAGCCGCAGCGATTAAGTTGGAGACAAAGGGGAATGCTTTTTATAGTCAGAATCGGGTTGGCAAAGATGGAAAGCTATTTACATTCTGGAAATTTCGTTCAATGGTTGTTGGAGCACACCAGAAAAAGAAGCGTATGAGTCGTTTAAATGAGTCTGTTGATGGTGTGATGTTTAAAATGAAAATTGATCCCAGAGTGACAATAGTTGGTCGTTTTATAAGGCGCTTTTCATTAGACGAACTACCTCAGTTATGGAACGTGCTAAGAGGAAATATGTCTCTGGTTGGTCCTCGTCCTGCGCTGCCAGAAGAAGTGATGAAGTATAGTTCTGAGGATAGGAAAAGGCTTGAAGTAAAACCTGGTTTAACCTGTTACTGGCAAATCAGTGGGCGCTCTGAACTCAGCTTTCAACAACAGGTTGTGCTGGATAAACAGTATATTGCTGAGCGCTCTTTTATGACGGATTTACTCATTCTTATTAGAACGATTCCTGCAGTATTATCCGGGCGAGGCGCATATTAAGTGAATTTTGCCTTCGCCCGACTCAAAGAGGAAGAAACTACTCGTTATTGATGCTGATGATAAGCTCACCAATTTTAAGGCGTTCCCATTGATGGGGGATTAATGAAGTATCCTGACTCGATAATGATTGATTTATTTTGTTGAAGTCCCATTCTCCTTTTGAGTGGGCTCTCCGGTTTTTCCAACGACCCTCCTCTTGATAAAAGAGCTGTCCATTACGGTACTTTTTATCAGTCATTACAAGGTAATCCTTGTTACCATCTTTGTTAAGATCAATAACGAGCACAAGGGTTACGATATGTTGGTTAAATCGCCATCGCTGCGTTGCATATTCAAACAGCGCACTTTTAAATGATTGAGGTAGCGTTTCATTTTTAGGCCAAATGCTGATTGATTTTTCAAGGAATTCTCGTGATATTTCAGTAGAGTTCCTCCAGCTATTGTTATAAGTGTCGTTGATTTTTTTTACGAGATCCGGGTTGGACTTTGAAACATCGTTTTTAAGCGTTTGTAGCGCCTGGTAACCCGGTGTACCAAGATTATTTTTGAAGTACCAGAAATCAAGTTTTTCCGCTTTAATTTCTCCAGTCGTTAGCCTGGCCATCTGGCTGTTAACTGATATTTTTCTGAAGTCTGCGACCGGTGTATTAACCAGAAACATGAGGCACATGACAACAAGGCCGACTCTTATATTGACCCAGCTGAGCTGATGTGTCCATTGATCTCTCTGTTTTATAATGCCCCACAGGTAACCGACAGAGAATAATGCAAAGGCAGCCCAGATTAGTATGGCCCAACAGCGTTCTACACTCCAGCCATACTGCTCAATACGGAGTGATAAACCATAAAAACTGATCGCACTGTATACAGGAAGTAATGCGATACCGGCATAAATGAATCGATGAAATATCAGGTGATACGGGCGCTCATGAGCATCATCCTGGTAGACGGCATTAAGAAAGAACAAAGTAAGTGCCTGTATCCACAGAATCAGTGCGCTACCAGAGTTGGTTTTCCATAAAGGCTCAAGGCCAGTAAAGGGAAGCGCGATAAGAAACAGGACAATAACAAAGACTAATAAAACGAGCAAAAACTTCATTAATGCCTGCTGAATGCGAGTGATGACATCAATAACTGTCTGTTGATTTCTAAAAATGATAATTCCTGCAGCGTTCGCCAGACCCAATACTGGATAGATAAACCATTCATCAGTAAATAGCTGATAGAAAAATTTGATCTGAATCATTTTGAACAACGCAGCCCATAGCATCAGAATTCCCCAGAAAACGAGCGTAAATAAAGCGGACAAGGCTAAAGTGATAAAGTTTCTCCATGAAAAAAGAAACAGCTGGCTGTAAGTCAGCGATAAACCGCTAACTCGTTGTTGTGTATACATTAGAAATTTAAATGTTGCAACACTCATGCTGACAGCATAAACAAAAATGCTATTTCCTGTTCTCAGTTTTTCGGGAGGAATGAGTTGACTCCCCAGGTAATAGCCAGTAAAACCGGAAATCAGGATAAATATTCCTGTCCAGTTCAGTATCTTTTTCAGGTTATCATTGTCGACTGAAAGCAATAATACGATTGGAGCTGCAATGGCAATTGTATAGAGAGAGTAAAGCCATTGCGGAGAATTCGACGGCCAGAATTTGTGCTCGATAGCCAGATGTAATGCAAGTAATAACACACCTTGAATGAAGCCCGTAGCAATTAGCAGGGGCCTGGGTAAGTTAGAATTTGTCATTGATTTTCCTTTGCTATCTGTGTACGTATTTTTATTATGATCATTCAGGTGAACAGTGATTGTTATTATTCATGAATAAACTTTAAATGACTTTTTGCCAGAAAAGTGCACTTCCCATTTCTGGGTCGAGTTCATAACTAGAAAACCCATAATTCTGGTAGGATTTTTGAGCTGTTTTATTTCCCTCTAGTACTTCAAGCGTAATCTTGCAACAGCCTTTACCTTTTGCAATCATCTCTACTCTCGACAGCATTTTCTGACAAAGCCCATGACGACGAAATTTATCAGTTACGATGATATCATGAATATTGACCAGGGGTTTACATTGAAAAGTAGAGAAGCTTTCAAAGCAATTAATTAACCCTGCAGGCTTTTCATCCACATAACAGATGACACTGAATGCGTGTGGAAGTTCTGATAAAGTTTTCACCAGATTGCGCTTTACCTTTTCGGATAATGGTGTTGCGCCCCCCATAGGGTCGTTTGCATAACAGTTCAAAAGATAAATGAGATCTTCGGCTTGTTTTGAGTGGGAGTAATCAACTTGCATTATGTTTACTTTCATTTGAGTTCTCTTTTCTACAGGACTGTTTTTTTCAGTATAGGTTGTCATTTATGCTTGTCACTTGAAATCTATCTGTTTATTTCCTCTGGTGCACTTTTATGGGGCAGCTATACAGGAAGATGAACGCAATAGCTTTCAGTTAAAAGCGAACTTATCTCTAATGATAATCAGGTATAACTATATCGTCAACTCTAACGCTTTGTTTTTATTCGAAAAATAGAGTTTAGTTTAAGTGTGTCTTTTTATTTTCGACTAGCTGGCATACCGATTGCTATCAGTAGTTGATTAAATCAGAACATCTCGACTTATTCATTAACTTTAGTCATATAGGAACAAAAATGCTGTTTAGTCGTAAGCACCGAAAACCGATTGTAATACCAGAGAAAAAAGTTACCGAGTGGAAGTATAGTACTTGCAATTATTGTTCGACCGGCTGTTCGATTGAGCTGGGTCTTAATGATAAAGGTACGGTGATGACCAGCCGTGGTCATGCAGGTGCAGAGGTTAATCGTGGAAACTTTGTATTAAGGCTTGCTTGAGCATGAGCTGTTTGATTCTCCAGGTCGTGGTGATCAGCCGTTAATTCGTGACAGGTTTTATCAGGAATTTCAAGCAACGAGCTGGGATAATGCCCTGGATACTACAGCTGAAAAAATTAAAGCTATTCAACAAAAATATGGTCGTGATGCATTTTCAATAGTTTCAACGGGTGTAGATCTGTCTCTGCGCACAAAATCAACAACTTAGCGTTAATTACTGGTTGAAACTGATCAAAAGGTCACAGAATTACACGCATAAAAAAAGC
>JADGFG010000177.1 GCA_016743995.1 Kangiellaceae bacterium
GTGTATATTAATAAAAAGAGTCAGACGCAGTGTGCCATCGGCTGTCGTTTTGAAGAATTTATAAAAGAAAGTCACCTGTTACTTGAAAAATATATTAGAACGTTTCGACCTGAACCAGTCAAAAGTTCAGTTTCGGCCATCAATAACAAGTCTCAAAAAAGCTAACTCCGTTGCAAAAAAACTAACTCAGCTATGCATAATCTTATTTCAAAAACGAATATAAAATATTTAAATCAACGTAATTGATATTTGTATGCTCAAAAGCTCAAACTAACTGTCGCCATTAATCTTTAAGATAGTCATCAGCCAGACCTCCATTTGAAGAGTTTTGAAATTTGGGGTGAGCATCATTTATATCATAAAACTTTGCTTTTTCAGCGACAAAGATATGTCCTATTGTTTTTAGTGATGCTGAATCATCAAGCGTTCCAGCAATAATACCGGTAGAATCCATCTGAAAAGGTTGCCAGAACAAACTGGAACCACACAGCTTGCAAAAACCTCTTTCTGCAATTTCTGAAGTTTTATACCAGGCAAGGCCTTTATTGTTCGTAATACTGATATTGGATTTTTTTGCTTTGGAGTGAGGACCAAAATTACCATGTAATTTCTGACACATCGCGCAATGACAATTGACAATTCCTCTTAATTTTCCTTTTACAACATATCGAACCGCACCACATAAACAACCTCCTGTTGTCAGTTTACCTGAACAAGCATTCATACAGAGATTCCTTTTTTAAAATAATAAAATTTCATCAGCGGTCAGCTCTCGATACTCTCCTTCTGACACACCAGTTAAGGTTAACTCACTGACGGACTCTCGATGCAAAGCAATTACTCGATTGCCTACCGCAGCCATCATTCTTTTTACCTGATGATAACGCCCTTCAGATAAAACTACTGTGACTTTTCTATTTTCAGACTTTAATATTTTGGCTGGCAGGGTTAGTTTGCTTTCTCCGTGTAGCATGACCCCTTTTTCTAACGCTATAACATCAGAATCAGCAATATCAGATGCTAAAGTAACCTGATAGGCTTTTTTACATTGACGTCGCGGAGAAGTCACTTTGTGGGACCAGCTTCCATCACTGGTAATTAAAACCAGTCCTGTTGTATCCCAGTCGAGCCTCCCGGCAAAATGTAACTTACCCGTATCAACATCGTTTAATAACGTTAATGCCGAAGGGTGATTGTCATCCACGGATGAACAAACATATCCGGACGGTTTATGTAACAGATAATATTTTAATTTCTGCAGGACGACTTCTTTGCCATTGAAGGTCACAATATCTTTCTCATTTAATTGAAAAGACACCTGAGTAACCTGTTTATGATTAACACAAACCTCTGCTTTAACTATTCTTTTTTTGACAACAGAGCGAGGTAGATTCAACCCATGAGAAAGAAATTTATCAAGTCGCATTATTTATCTTCTATTAAAGCTACTCTGAGAACAATTCATTTAAACTCGATCCCATTGACTCACCGCCTCTCGATCACTTTCTTTGGCTTCAACCCAGTGTGACTGATCGGCATAATGTTCCTTTTTCCAGAACGTAGCATCTTGCTTTAAATAATCCATAATAAATTCGGCGGCTAAAAAAGCCTCTTTTCGATGCAAGCTGGCAACCCCAACAAAAACAATAGGCTCGCCTGGCGTGAGATACCCGACTCTATGCGCAACCATCACTCGAGTTAAATGCCACTTCGCCTGAGCTTTTTTAATGATTATTTCCAACTGCGACTCAGTCATACCCGGATAATGCTCTAGAGTCATTCCCGTTAAACCTTGCTCTTCTGCTGACACCCTGACCGCGCCAGTAAATATGACTGCCGCACCACTTTCTCCAGCATTATTTTGTATCAAACCATTCAAATCATCAAGATCTAGTGCCGTATCACTGATCAGTATTTTTTTAATAATAGACAAAATGCTAGCCCCCGGTAACAGGTGGGAAGAAAGCAACCTCATCATTATCATTCAACGGGCTGTCAAGCTCAGCCATCTCCTGATTTAACGCGATCTTAACCGTCTTCGAAGGTTCATCAAACACGCTTTTCCAGCGCTCGCCTCGAGAGCACAAACTCTGACACACTCCGGCAATTGTTGCATTTTCCTGAGAAATATCGAGAGATATACTCGAACAGCCCAGCAACTCTTTAAAAGATGCAAAAAACAACACATTTATTTTCATATCATAACTCTCAGCATTATTCGAAGTTCACTCGACATTAATCTGGTTAATTCTGTGGACGTTGCCAGTTCCCCGACTTTCCACCCTCTTTTTGCTCCAGCTGTACCTCGGTAATAACCATTCCTTTATCTACAGCCTTACACATGTCATAAATAGTTAATCCCGCGACGGAAGCAGCAGTTAATGCTTCCATCTCAACACCTGTCTGCCCCTTAAGTTTGCAAACAGCAGTAATTCGCATACAACTATTTTGAACATCAGGAACCAGTTCCACTTTGATAGAAGTCAATAATAGCGGGTGACACAAAGGAATTAAATCAGCTGTTTTTTTAGCCGCCTGAATCCCCGCAATTCTTGCGGTCGCGATAACATCACCTTTCTGATGTTCACCGTCAATAATCATATTTAGTGTTTTCGGTAACATTTTTACACAACAGGAAGCCCTTGCAACTCGGAAAGATTGCACTTTTTCGGTCACATCGACCATTTCAGCTTCGCCTTTTTCGTTCAAATGGGTAAAATGGGTCATATCGGTTTCACTTTTAATCATTGGAAATATTGATGAATTCAATTCATGTCACTGTCGCTGCTATTATAAGGCGAAATGACAAATATCTGTTAGTGAAAGAAACGGCTAGTTCTGGTCAAATTGTATACAACCAGCCGGCTGGACATGTAGAATTAAACGAATCACTCACTGATGCGGTTATTCGTGAGGTGGCTGAAGAAACCAGTCTTGACTTCACCCCCACCGCATTAACAGGCACTTATCTGATTAGCCCGGCGACTAATGGTAAGACCTATCTGAGGTTCTGCTTTGTTGGAAATGTACCAGAAAATCAACAACCCGAACCAGGCGATCCTGATATAATTGATAATTGCTGGTTTAGCGCCAGTGAAGTCGCTCAAATGCCACTGCATGAAATAAGAAGTGCATTAGTATTACAGTGTATCAATGACTTTCAACAAGGTAAAAGGCTGCCATTGGAATCACTTAACTTTTCTGATGATGAAAAAGCTCTGGCTCTGGATTGCATCAAACAACTTAAATTCTGATTGAAGTCGCTCAGGAATAACGTTGATTTATTTTTGTACCCATTAAATAGTTTCGCTCATTAAACATTATCTCAATAAACAGATTAAAATATATGATAAATAAGCCACAAAAAAAAGTTGTTGTCGGCATGTCTGGTGGCGTAGATTCTTCCGTCGCAGCCTACCTCTTAAAACAACAGGGATACGACGTGATTGGCGTTTTCATGAAAAACTGGGAAGAAGATGATACCGATGACTACTGCGCAGCAGCCGAAGATATGGCTGACGCACAATCAATAGCCGATAAACTGGACATTCCCTTTAAAACTATTAATTTTGCAGTTGAATACTGGGATAGGGTTTTTGAATACTTTCTGGAAGAATACCGCTCGGGAAGAACACCCAACCCGGATATTATGTGTAATAAGGAAATTAAATTTAAAGCCTTTCTCGACTATGCAAAAATACTGGGTGCTGATTTTATTGCCACCGGACACTATGCTCGTGTCGAACATAATGAAGATACTTCTGTAATGCTCAGAGGACTGGACAACAACAAAGATCAGACTTATTTTTTATATACACTACAACAGCAGCAACTCAATAAAACACTGTTTCCTGTTGGCGAGTATCAAAAAAGCGAAGTAAGAAAAATCGCTCAGGAGCAAGGTTTTGTTACAGCCACTAAAAAAGACAGTACTGGAATCTGTTTTATTGGAGAACGAAAATTTAAAGATTTTCTGCAACAATACCTGCCAGCAAAGCCTGGTAATATTGAAGATGGGCACGGTAATGTCATTGGCCAGCATGCTGGGTTGATGTATCACACATTAGGACAACGTAAAGGGATTGGCATTGGCGGTATGCACAATGCTAGCGAAGAGCCATGGTACGCTGTTGAAAAAGATATGAATCGAAATGTACTCATCGTCGGTCAGGGACATGAGCATCCGTTACTTTTGAGTAAAGCTCTCATTGCATCACAGCTTCACTGGGTAGAACCCGATAAACTACCAACTTCATTTCGATGCACCGCCAAATGTAGATACCGTCAACAAGATTTTGGCTGCCACGTAGAGCAACTTGATGAACAAAACTGGAAAGTAACTTTTGATGAACCAGAACGGGCCGTTACTCCTGGGCAATCGGTAGTTTTTTACGAAAATGCTCAATGCCTGGGTGGCGGAATCATTGATACCGTAATCAAATAATCTAAATTTATTGTTGCGCCATTTAAAACTAATGTTTTCAATATAAATTTGAAGCTAAACACTAATAAACTAACCACTAAAAGAAAGTAATCGATAACAGAATATGACAAATAATAATCAACTAACCGAACAATGTATTGCATTAGCCGGAATGGCACAATCAATAAAAATTGTTCAACATATCGCATGGAAAGGACAAACAAACGATACTGACCTAAAATCAGTAATTGCCAGCCTTCTCAGAATTGATGCAAGCTCAGCTGCTGCTGTTTATGGTGGCAGCTTTGAAGTCAGCACAGGACTAAGAGTACTAAACGCTCAACTCGACACTGCCAGCAAAGACAAAGATCCGGGATTTGTAAACCTGGTAATCAACCTCATCTCTCTGCAAAAGCAATTAAATAATAATAATCAATTAATGGAGAAATTAACCAGCGGAATTAATCAGTTATCACAGAACTACCAGGACTTGTCGTTTTACAATGATGATGACGAATTCAACCGCTTATTAAACGAATGCTCCGATATTTATAAAGCCACCTTATCTCAACTACCCAATCGTATTCAAGTTAAAGGTGAACCCAGATTCTTAAAAATAGAACACAATCAGAACCTGGTCAGGGCAGCTCTTCTCGCGGCAATAAGAGCCTGTTTTCTATGGAGGCAATCTGGAGGATCTCGTTGGCACTTTATCTTTAAAAAGGGAGATATCCTGAAAACCATACAACAGCTGATATCGGTTCCAATAAAAGAATAACATGACCCTGCTTAGCGAGCTAAATTTTTATTATTGTATTGATTTGGATATAAAAGAGATAAGTCTAACAGATTATCCTGATTGTTGAATAACTAAAACAGGATAGGAAAAGCAACGGCGTACTCCAGGAGAGAGAGATAGTTATTTTAGCTTTTCAACTAAAATAACTATCAATAAAAATTAACTCTATTTTTATTCGTGCTAAATGACCAGAAAATCCATAAATTCGTTAACCGCCAGGTTTTCAAAAATATCTTTATCATTACAGAGTTGAACAATTGCATCAGCATGTTTCGACGGAAATCGAGTTCTCACATTCTTGTCGAATTTAGCTCGCAAAACAGGTAAACCTTCTTCACGACGACTTTTGTGGCCAATGGGATACTCCAGTTCCAATTTTTCCGTTTTTGAACCATCTTTAAAAAAGATCTGGATTGCATTTGCAATACTACGTTTACCAGGATCCAGATAGTCACTACTATAATTTTTATTTTCTTCAACAACCATTTTCTCTCGTAGTGCGTCAATTCTTGGATCCGCAGCAACATTATCTTCATAATGGTCGGTATTTAAACCTCCAAAAATAAGTCCAATAGCTACCATATATTGTAAACAATGATCTCTATCAGCAGGATTATGCAATTCTCCCTGTTTGCTGATTATACGAATTGCAGACTCATGAGTGACTAATTCAATTCGATCAATTTCTTCGAGCCTGTCAGCAATTTGTGGGTGTAACCTGACTGCAATCTCGACAGCGGTTTGCGCATGAAACTCAGCGGGGTAAGATATTTTAAAAAGCACATTATCCATGACATAGTCAGAATAACCACGCTGAAATTTAAATTCATTTCCCGCAAACAGTACATCATAAAACCCCCATGTTTTTGCACTTAATGCGCTGGGATATCCCATCTCTCCGCTCATGGTAATTAAAGCAAGACGAACTGCACGGCTAGTCGCATCTCCAGCAGCCCAGGATTTTCTTGAACCTGCATTAGGCGCATGACGATAGGTTCGTAAACTTTGTCCATCAACAAAAACCTGAGAAATGGCATCCATGATTTCTTCTCTTTCTCCACCTAACATATGGGTAATAACGGCTGTTGAAGCTAACTTGACCAGTAGGACATGATCAAGCCCCACTCGATTAAAACTGTTTTCCAGGGCCATTATCCCTTGAATTTCATGAGCTTTGATCATGGCATTTAATACATCCTTCATCAAAAGTGGCTCATATCCTGAAGCCAGACGTTGACGAGAAATATAATCCGCTATAGCCAGAATACCGCCAAGATTATCTGAAGGGTGTCCCCATTCAGCCGCCAGCCAGGTATCATTAAAATCTAACCAACGTATTATGCAACCCGTATCAAAAGCCGCTTTTATCGGATCCATTTCATACTGTGTACCTGGAACTCTGGCACCTCCAGGTACTGTCGTGCCAGGAACTACTGGCCCCAGGTGCTTTGTGCACTCCGGATATCGCAAAGCAAGAAAACCACAACCTAATGCGTCAATTAATGAGTAACGCGCCGTATCAACTACCTGCTCATTATCAATCTCAAAATCAACCACATAATCAGCAATATCCTGAATCGGCTGGTCATACTCAGGCTTAACATTTGATTCTACATTTGCACTCATTCATTACTCCAATCAAGTTCTTTTATTATTCTTTCTAGCATATCAATTAGTGACTATTAACAGTTTAACGCTCAGCTATAGGAAGCCAGGGACGGTTCTCTGGCCCTACATAATTTGCTCCAGGTCTGATGATCTTACCATCAACCCTTTGCTCCATGATATGTGCTGCCCAGCCAGTTATTCGCGACATTACAAAAATTGGCGTAAACATTTCAGTTGGGATCCCCATCATGTTATAGGCGACCGCTGAAAACCAGTCCAGATTAGGGAACATCTTCTTTTCAGTCCACATCACAGATTCTATTCGATCAGCGACATTAAATAAATTGGTATTACCCTGCTGTTGTGAGAGTTGCATTGCAACTTTTTTAATTACCTGATTTCTGGGATCCGCTACCGTATAAACAGGATGACCAAAACCAATAACAATTTCTTTACTGGCTATTCTTTTTTTAATGTCCGACTCAGCTTCATCAGCCGTGCTATAACGTTTCTGTATATCTAGTGCGACCTCATTGGCACCACCATGTTTTGGCCCACGCAATGCACCAATTGCCCCACAAACAGAAGAGTACATATCAGCTCCGGTACCAGCAATAACTCTACTGGCGAATGTTGAAGCATTGAACTCATGTTCAGCATACAAAATCAGCGAAGTATGCATGGCTTTTTCCCACTGCTTACTCGGTCTTACACCATGTAGTAAATGAAGAAAGTGGGCCCCTATCGAATCATCATCAGTTTCAACGCTTATGCACTTTCCATTGTGGCTGTAATGATACCAGTACAACAACATAGAACCAAAAGACGCCAGTAAACGATCAGCTATATCTCGGGCGTCGGCGGCCGACTGCTCATTTTTTTCGGGTAAAACGGTGCCTAACACCGAACAACCTGTTCGCAGAACATCCATGGGATGTGCAGCCGCAGGAATAGACTCTAATACTTCCTGGACAACACTGGGTAACCCGCGCAGTGCGCGCAATTTTCTTTTATAATTTAATAACTCCGATTGATCCGGTAGACGACCATAGATCAATAAATAGGCTATCTCTTCAAACTCTGCTGTTTCAGCAAAGTCTAATATATCGTAACCCAGATAAGCCAGATCATTGCCGGTGCGCCCTACTGTACACAATGCAGTATTACCCGCAGGCACCCCCGATAATGCCACTGACTTTTTTGGTTTACGAATCAAACCTGCGTTGCTTTCTTCTAACTCCAGCTTAGCTTTAACTATGTCACTAAATGTTTCTGTCATGTCTACTTCCCCTTGTCATTGGCAAATAATTCATCCAGCTTTTGCTCGTAATGGTGATAATTTAAATACTGATACAACTCTTCTCTCGTCTGCATTTTTTCAATCAGATTTTTCTGGTGTCCATCTTCAACAAGCGCTTTATAAAACAACTCTGCTCCTTTATTCATTGCTCTATAGGCACCACAACAATATAAAACAATATCAACGCCTGCTTCTCCCAGTTCTGGAGTAGAAAACAAAGGAGTCTGTCCAAACTCGGTTATATTGGCCAATAAAGGCGCATCAACAGCAGAAGAAAACTCTTTATATTGAGATATTGAACTAATGGCTTCAGGGAAAATCATATCGGCCCCTGCCTGCAAACAAGCGTTAGCACGATCAATCGCTGATTGCATCCCTTCAACCGCTAATGCATCTGTTCTTGCCATAACGACAAAGCTGTCATCAAGCCTGGCATCTACTGCCGATTTAATTCGATCCACCATTTCCTGCTGTGAAACAATTTCTTTTCCCGGACGATGCCCACATCGTTTAGCTGCGACCTGATCTTCAATATGACAACCCGCTGCACCAAATTTTGATAATGAACGAATCGTTCTGGCAATATTGAACGCCCCACCAAATCCGGTATCAGCATCTACAATAAGTGGTAAGTCGCAAGCATCAGTAATTCTTCTGACATCCGTTAACACATCATCAATAGTGCTAATTCCTAAATCTGGAACCCCGAGAGAGTTAGCAGCGACACCACCTCCTGAAAGATAAATAGCGCGATGACCAGCCTGCCTGGCCATTAATGCAGTAAAGGCATTAATCGTTCCGACCAACTGCAACGGCTTGTTCTCGGTAACAGCCTTACGAAATAAACTACCGGGACTTATGTTCTCTGTCATAACGTTAATGCATCTCCAGTCAATAAGCGATTACGCTTGAAATTATATCCTACGACCGACAAGTTAAGGCTTTTACTTCGAAGGGACTACTA
>JADGFG010000178.1 GCA_016743995.1 Kangiellaceae bacterium
GTAATACCGTCAAACTAAGAGCCAGTAAGGTCAGCTTTCCTTCAGGTTCTACTTATACCAGTGGACTAAAAACTTCTGTCAACCGGTTAAATGACAATCCGAGTAAGTTTAATTTTAAACTCACAACGGGTGATACCTCAGTTAAAAAAGATAACGGACAAAACGAAGTCTGGTTTACCAGTAATTCAAGTGCAATAGGCGGCGCACCAGCGGTTACCTTTACCTGGTCTCATTGCTACTGGTTATTCGGTTGGCGATATGGCATCGATGAAACAGACATTGTTTTTAATAACAATGTTAAATACACTTCTTCGATGAACAAAGGAATGTTGTGGGGATATGGTGGTAGCTATCGTCCATTTCAAACGACAGCCATTCACGAACTGGGACATGCAACCGGACTCGGCCATGAAAACCGCTTCATGAGCATTATGGGGCAAGACTGGACTAACATTCATGTCAACGGTAATTCTGCTCGCTCATACCTGGGAGAAGATGGTGCCAATGGAACCGTTATTTTATATGGCACAACTTCGGGTAACATGCAGGATGTTTCTTTGAGCCATTATAAATATACTGGTGCCAGTGGCGCATACAGTACGCATGGTAAAACCCGTCTCTATACGAGTAGCAATGGCAATTTATCCAGCTTTGTTTCTGCTGGCGAACGCGTTTTTCGAGTTAATCGAGGTCAACGGGTTCGTCTGGAATTAACCGCCGAAAATAATGGGAAATCTTTTCAGTCTCCCTCTATCGGCTATTACGTTTCAACAAATTCCACGGTTTCAACAGGAGATAGAAGAATTGGTACTGGTTCTTTAAATTTATCAAGAGACACACCTTACACATTTAGAAGAACGCTAACCATTCCCGCAAACCTGACCCGAGGTCGTACCTACTGGATTGGGGCAGTGATTGATTATACCAACACTATTGCGGAATCAACCGGCGTGAACAACGCGACTTATATTCCAATTTATATTAATTAGGCTTTGTTCCAAGGATGACCTGTTAACCGGGTCATCATTTTTATGATTAACTGAAAGCCATTGATTAAATTGCATGCTTCAGTTTTAATCTCTCTCACAACATTTCTACCGGCGCTAAACGATTTTTAACCATACAGACCTGGTGACGCCCTGTTACCTTATAGGATAATTTTCGAGCCGCATTTCCTTCACCGGTATAAATATCAATATGTCGATTTTTAATGCCACTACCGACATCTTCCGCTTTAAAGTTAACAATATCCATGACCGATTCAACCGCCGGTATTTTTATCTGTTCACCTTGATTAATCACTCGGTTATCAACAGCAACAGCCCCAACAACAAGTGGTTTACCAGAAGCATTTAATGCATTGTTTTCTTTATGCCATTGAGCAGCGTAATAACCCAGGTACCAGCCAAAACGCGTTTTACCCCAGCCTTCCATCTTCACTGCACTGATAAATGTGTCATTAAAGCTGGCACTAAATAAATCAGCGTTAACTGATTTAATTTGAATGGTACGATTTAAATCCGTCTCAAAATCAGATTCAACAGGGGTGTAAAAACCCGTAACTTTCCAGTCCGGGCTGCACTGCAATCTGGAATAAGTACATCCATTGAGTAATGTAATAAGAACAAAGCTAAAGGGAATAGCAAAACGACAAGAATTCATATTGATGATTAATACTACTCCCAGAAAAACAAGCGATTCAACCTGATTAAGCTTACGTTCGAAATTGTAAGCTTAATAGAAATCAGGCTAATAGCCCCCAAGCTTGATTTCACCGATTGTACAAGCCTCGTCAGAAAGCCAGAGACTTACTGTTTTATCTGCCATATAGGCTGATAATAGAACGGCATGGATACGTTCAATCCCGGGGTGCGTTGTCATTAACGAAGCATACTTAGCGCCATAACCACTTTGTGAGGTGCAACCACTTAAATCAGGGGTAACACGAACATTAACACCGCCAGAATTAACAACCACAAGGTTTCTGACTTTAACATTTTGAACCCACCGTCCTGCAGCCAAAGCGTTAGCGCTACTTAAAAGTAACAGCATAATAGTTAAGAGTTTTGATAATTTCATTACATGGCTTTCCTTATTTTTAAAAATTGATTAAACTTATTAATGTCGTTAGATCATTTCGCCTGATAACGACAAGCATTGAATGATTTCTGGTTAAATCACTGACTAATACTGTATGACGCTAACGGTTCCTGGTGGTTTTTTACTTTTCAAACGAGATCCGGTATAAACCTTTTTTTCATCTTTTTTTGCTTTCTCTATCAACTTTTCCAGGTCAAGCGCTTTGTATTGCATATCGATTCTGGCGCCAACGGGAATGTACTTTCTGGCTTTGTGAACCGTTCTTTTTAACTTGTTCAATTCATCTTCAGCAAAAGATTTTTCCAGCTGAAGAATAAAGCGCTCTCGTTTCTTACTTTTAACGGAGTAATTTGAAAGGCTTGCCCACAAATAAGACTGCACTTTATCAGGTTCAACAAGTTCTGGGATCCCATGACTAAAATATTGCGCCAGTTTAAACTGCGCTCGATAATCTCCCTTATAAGCCAGGTTACAATAAATATTAAAGGCGGTCGTCGGTGTTCCTTTTTTCTCCGCGAAAACACCTGCCTTATATGGAAAGAATTTATCTGTTGCGACACAGTTATTTTTCTGTTCTGCTATAAGAGGAAAATGAATAACACCCAAAAAATAGATGATTAACATGAGAGTACTTTTCATCATAACTTACACTCGTCGTTAATGTATTCCTTGCAGATTTCAAGGTGATCTTTTCTCAGCAAACGAACAAAACGTGGGAAATTTGGCACTGACGAGGTAACCGGTTTTCTAATAAAAAACTCACTGAAATAATTCATTTCTCCGGCTTCTACATAAGTACAAAACCCCTGATCTTTATAGTCCACTCGTAAGTCATAAACATCAAAACCAATAAAGCAGTACTCTCCAGCTGACACCTTTAATGTTATTTGTGTCGTCCCTTGATCGACTCGCCCTACATAAAATGACGAACCAGACTCGGTATTTGACAATTGAATAGACCTTAACGGATCCAGCGTATTTATAACAAAGCCCAGATAACCTTCATCGGGTTTAAGTGGAGAATATGCAGCACCTGGAGAAATTCGGTATTGACTCGCACAACTACTAATAAGAAAAAATGAACAGATTAAAAAAATATTCTTCAACACAACAGCCCTATTGTTTTTTTGAAGCCGGATTATCCCACAAAGCACCGCCCGGTGTCATTAAGACTGATGCAATAAAATTGGGTAACATTACACCTTGAAGTTAAATTCATCGGTTAAGAGCTTTAAGAACAGGTCTCTTAACAAAAAAAAATGCCGTTCATTTTAATGAACGGCATTAGTCTGTAACTTTTGAAATGAAAGAAAGCGGTTCCGGCTCAAAACTCTGATAAAGCCATAACTAATACCGCTCAAATTTCATTGACTGCATTTTACTATTTTACTATTTTACTCCCTCAATAGTAATCATTTCTGAGTGACTTCTCAGGCCATTTGAGTAAACAACTTCTACAATATGACTTTCCGGTGAAATAATCAGTCGTCCGGTTTTGTCTATGCCAATAACCTCACCAGAAACGGGATCTTTCACCATAATAGCGTGATAACTTGTAGTATCCCAGATAACTTCCGCTTTGTTATCAGACAGACTCAGACGGTTAGCAGAAATGGTCGCTCGCTTTTTCATATTTAAAACGCTGTCATCATTGCTGGCTGCTTTTCGCGTATGTAAAAGCTTTCCGTTTAGTGTAACTTGCAGCCGATTTAAACCATCTAACAGGCCTTCATCCACTGGCACACCAAAAGTAAACTGTTTTGAGTTGCCATGCGAAAGTGAAGCAACACCAAATGACTGATTAAACAGCTCTTCACCCGTCTTATTAAATCCACGCAATATATAATCTCCTTTTAAGGTCGTCGTCAGCATTGTATTTTGTGAAAACACAGAATCAATCGTTAATTTTTCAGATTCAATCGTGCCGCTAACAATTAATACATTCTGCGGTACCTGTCTCGCCATTATCCTCGGCGAAGTACTTGTTCGACTAAGGAAACCCAGAGCGTTTTTATAGTTGTAGTCACTAATCCAGATATACCGAAAACAATAACTCATTAAATCGGTATATCGACCCGGATCTTTCAGTTCTTTCTTCACCATATCATAACCCCATATACCAATTTTACCTCCTTCATAGGGGTAGTTGGGATCAAACGCAGAGAATACACCACCGCAAGGTGCATGATACAAACCAAAATTATGGCCCAGTTCGTGTGCGACAGTGTCGCCATCAGGCATGCTGACTGCGACAAGATCATTCAGCCGTCCAACACCCGCATATTTAACATTGGGGTTAATATAAAGACCGTGATAAGCCCGGTTACTACCCTCGGCTACCCGTAGCGCACCGATTTCCGAAAGTACAGAGCTGAAAGTGCGGTCTTTAGTAACTTGAATAGGCGCATGAAGTTTAATATCGATCTCCGCCAATGGATGAATCTTCCAGACCACTTGCATCATTTTATTTAAATGACTCATCGAAGAATCAAAGGGGCGCTGGCCAGGATAATGTACAGGAATAAAAGTGATTCTAAAGGGTTCAATCAACTCGGTTTTCGGTTTGAAATAGCCTGTCGCTGGTAAACGGTTATTGGTTTCATCAATTTCAGTAATCCGATTGTCAGGGTCAATTTCTATAAAAAATTCAATACCGTCAACAATAAAGTTTTTATCTAATGGCAAATTAAAGGTGTCATTCAGAACCCCTTCTCTCACTTGAGTGGCCATGTTACTTTTTCCCTGGAAATCAATTTTTCCGACCTTTCCATTGGGTAATCGATAATTCAACACAACGTCAGGAGTCAGTTCGGTCGATTTGCTAGCCGTTACAAACGCACGGCCCATGCCTTCTCGTCCAATAACCAGGCTAGTCTGATCGTTTACACTGGCATTTGAGTCCATCGCTGGTACTGACTGATTGATATAAAACCGCTCTAATGAAAAGTCGATATTTGCTCCACCGCTACAGGTACGAACTACACGAACGGTTTCTTCGCTGTTAAATGTGGCGACGTTTACCATGCCTTCTTCACGACCGGCTACAGTACAGGGAGCTGGTTGAAATTGAATCTCTGAAAACTCACCTGCAACCACTGTTGAGCTCAACGGTGTAATCTCCAGCCAGTTTGGCAAATCAGTAATAGAATAGCTCACTTCGGTGTTACCAGAATTATTAAGTCTGATAGACTTATTTCCAATCGTTCCGCTATTTACAACACCTGAAAAGTTAAGTAATGAGCCTGAAAGATTCCAGTTTTCCTTCGCCAGATTAAACACAGCGATTAACTGATGATCGGACATGGTATCAACAGAACAACGGTCCCCCTGGCAATCCCCCTGCCAACCAGCAAAAACGGAATTATTTTCTGCCTGCACCGTAAAATCAAGTGTGCCAGTATTTTGTGCAATACTGGTTGTACAGGTAGACGAACAGTCAATCCCTGCCGGGTTACTGGTAATTTTTCCTTTTCCACTACCAGATACGGTGATATCAATACTGATCATGGCGACTGTTTTCTTCTCAAAAACGGCCACAACAGTATGATTATTTTCACTATCCACTGAACAGCTTTTACCCTGACAATCTCCCTGCCACTCCTTAAAAATTGAGTCACTATCGGCCGTGGCAGAAAGGCTTATCATTCCGTTACTTTTTTCAAAATTTGCATTACAATCTGAACGACAATCAATTCCCGCTGGTTGACTGCTGACACTGCCCGCTCCCTGTCCGCTAAAGGAAACTTCAAGTGTAATATCACTCGCTACCTTTTTCTCAAATACAGCAATCAGAGTGTGATCAACATTAGACTCAATCGAACAACTCTGACCTTTACAACTGCCTTGCCATCCAGCAAAAGTCGAATCGTTATCAGGTGTCGCTGACAAAACAATCTGACCATTATTTTTTTTGAATACTGCAACACAGCTTGATTTGCAACTCAGATCGCCAGGCGAACTACTTACAAGACCACTACCTGAGCCCTGTATTTTAACGTTAACAGATATGTTTTTTTCTTCTTCTGTAGGATCTTCACAAGCCAGTAAAAAACAGGAAAAAATGACTAATACGCTGTGTTTTAAGTAAGACAACTGAAATAATTTTGATAACCAGGACATAGGAATCCTTATATATTTGATAGTGGAAAACATCTTAACCAGAAGCAGTTCAGCTCAATACAAAACGCACATAAAAATACGCAAGAATTGAAAGAAGGCTAAACACCGTTTGTACTATTACCAATTTACACCAAGAATTCACAATAAAATAAGATCAAGTTCAAATAAATATAAGTACAGTATCTCAAAATACAAATTCCATCTATTTTGTTACAGGGAAATATGCTCAGCAAAAGTAAGAGCCGACAAATAAAAAATCACCTGCACAACAGATACAACAACCAGGCTTTACTGAGGAAAAGAAGTGGGTTCAACTGATTATTAACCTGTTTGCCACTTTAATTGCTCATACCAGATGTTCGGCTATACTAGAAAAACAATACAAAATAAATAATAAGGATATGGGTAAAAAATGGTCCCAGTTAATTATTATGCGGAGCATCTTGCTGAAATAAACAAAACCAACACAGTCACAGCAACTGAAAATATCTATAATGTGAAAGGTGCACTTATTGTTGCGGAAGGTAGAATTATAACTGCCGAATTAATGCAAAAAATTACCCTACATAAATTAGCTGACTCGCTTGAAAGCTGTGTAATGCTTGAGTATCCACTCGATCACAAAAAAATAGTGGGAGACCTGAAAGACCGAGTTCAGGAACTGGCGATTGACCAGTTTTTTGAAAAACTCGATGTCATGGAAGAGGCCATTCAGCACTTTTCCTATTTAACTCAACATCCGCTGATGATGCAAAAACTGACTGTACTGGCAGAACGCTTGCCAAATATCTACAACCGCTCTCTTATTTCTTCAGTATTCTCAATTGCACTTTGCAATGAACTTAATTTAAATGCCGAGCAACGCCGAATTGTTTTTGTTGGATGCGTAATATCTGATTCTGGCCTGCTCAATATCAATCCTGACGTTGTTAACAAGCCAGGAGCCTACAACGAAGACGAATGGCGCCTTTTTCAAGGCCATGTCTTAATTGCTCGCCAGTTTGTTAAACTACAACCTGATATTAATAAAATGGTAGGAATCGCAATCGTAGAACACCATGAGAGAACTGATGGCTGTGGGTATCCTCGCGGTTTAAAACCCGAAAACTTGTCAATAGAAGGTCAGATTATTGGAATGACAGATACCATTGGTGCTTTATTCCGAAAGCATGTCATGCGAAAAAAGTGTTCTACAGCGGTATTGGAACCCCTGCTACAAATCAATACTTCAGCACACAGCAGTGAAGTTTTAAATGCAGCACTCAAAGTTATACGAAAACAGGAAGAAAGCTATAGTTACTCCTATTCTGAGGAGGAGTTAGAGAAGCTGATAGATGATTTAACTGAGCGTCAACAGCGCCTGACAAGCTGCTTTAACAAATTAAAGGAACTTTATATTCAACATGCTGATGAGCTAATTGAGTTTGAAAATACGCGACCAATTTTGATGTTTCGCCAGTTGGAAAAAACCATGGATACCTCAGGTTTATTAAGCGAGCATCAGGCAGGTTGGTTAAAAGAAGGATCAAAAAATAATCAAAGTGACTATCATAACGCAATAGGAGAATATGCGTTGCTACTTGAGGAGCTGGAATATTACTTTAACTTTATTAATCGAAACGTTGAACCTTATTTATCAGAAATTCAGGATTGTTTTAAAGACCCAGCATTCATTTTCAGTCACCATGCTGAACTTGATGCAATGCTTGCATGAGTTATTTTTTGTTAAGCTGGGGAAGGTTTAAGGTGTCCTCTATTATTCTGCTATTCCCAGCAGTGCAACAAACCAATCAAAAATCATGTCATTTGTTATCAATTTTCTCTTTTTTAAACTTTTCATATAATGAAATACCATTCTCCACGTATTTAATATCCACACCAAAAAAAAGCATGTATTTTTCTTTATCATACAAAACAACAAGTGAGAGTTTATCAACACCCTCATATGCCATAGTGACTTCATTCATCGTAAAGTCACTAAATATTTTGGTCGTTTTATTTAATTTAGCTACTGTCAACTTCAACTTATTTATTTCTTCTTCAGTACATATACGACAGTCACTAATTTTGCCAACTTCTATATTAGCATACGGATAAACAGCATCATCCTTGAAAAGCCTCTCAAAATAATCCTGATAGGCTCCACAGAAATTTGAATAAATCAACTTACCTTCTTTAAGGCTTCTAGATGAATTTGCAGAAAAACCAGGTGGCAACCAATAAATCCCTCTAAAAATAGCTATTGATGTCATTAATTCATCTTGCTTACAAAACTCATGAAATTTTTTAATTGCCAATGATGAATCACTAGCGCTGGGCTTCGCTACAAAAACTGAGCTAGATATCAGTACAGCAGTAAAGAATACTTTATAGATCATAATTTTTTTACCTTAATAGAAACCTATCGCCTTACCGTCTCGTATTTCGCGTATTTCGAGGACACCCATCACTCCGCGTATTTCGAGGACACCCATCACTCAAAATATATCGAATTCTGCTGTGGTCAATAATTTAAGGCCAAGTTCTACAACTCAATGGGTTACCACCTTCATCAAAACCCCAATCTTTTAGGGGAAATCCGGGGACACCCACCACTTAAAATATACCGAATTCATCCCCCATAGACAACCCATTAATAATCAGGTAAATTAACAACCGTTAATCAAAAACAAATAGGGAAATTTAATCATGACAAGGGCTCGTCAATCCATTATCGATTTAGAATCCACACCCTACTATCACTGCATAGCCCGCTGCGTCCGCCGTGCTTTTCTTTGTGGTGAAGACCATTTAACCGGCAATAACTTTGAACACCGTAGAGAGTGGATTACAGAGCGGTTAAGTTATCTGGCCAGAACCTTT
>JADGFG010000179.1 GCA_016743995.1 Kangiellaceae bacterium
CAATAGAAGAGCGTAATACCAAAGCAAAAACACCACACAGGATAGCTTTTCTGTTTAATGATCAGACTATTTCGATATTTGGAAACAATGGTTATGCCAATTAATAAAATTGCGATTAATAATTGCCAGTCAATATTATCAATATATTTAATCATCTTTACTCATTATTGTTATTCGCAAAAGATTTTCTCACGAAATTCATCCTGGTAGCCATACGGGGTTTTAATTAATTTCAAGAATTTTTTATTCCGACAAACAGACCTCAACCTGTTCTCAACATTGCCATCAACAGGATTATAGCAGTCCCGGTTTCAATAGTATTAGCAACTCTAAAAAACTAGTGCAAGCCGTCAATGGTTAAACGGAAATATTTTTCTGATGCTAATCCGGAGCAGTGTATCAAACAGTCAACTGTTATTGCAAAAAAGGTTAACGTGAAGGAGGTGATTTATTTATACTGCAGTGCAAAAGAGATTGCTGTCTGTTTAAGAATATTGCTATCCATAAACGTCATAGAAACGGTATACACTATCAGTAATCTGAATGTTTTATCAAGCCAGACAACAAAAAAACATCGGGTGAAAACACACTATTGATTAACATTGAAACCCTTTTTTTTCATTTTTTGTATCCAGTTTTTTTTGGCCAGTTTCTGCATGTCGACGGTTTTATCCCGTTCGTCAACAATTTCCAGCCCGAGCAGTGATTCAATCAGGTCTTCAATGGTAACAATTCCCTGTACCGATCCATACTCATCCACAACCAGTAATATTTGCGAACGCATTCGTTGCATTTCATTTAATGCATGTGACAATGAGGTTTTATCCAGTAATGCGTTCAAGGAACGCCGATAGTTTTTCAATCTGTTTTTTGAATTGCCCCTGGCATGCGCCAAAAGCAGATCACTACGAATAACAAAGCCATCAATGTTATCTTTATCACCGGTATAAGTAAGAATTCGAGAAAAAGGAGCCTTATCATATTTATGAAAGAACTCTTCAACAGTCAGGTTTCCACTTAAAGAAAAAAGTACAGTTCTAGGCGTCATAGACTCTTTAATACAGGTTTGATTAAACGATAGTAAGTTTCTTAATACCTTAAATTCATCAGCAGCAATAGCTCCCTCTTCTGCCCCAATTTCAGCTATTGCCGAAATTTCTTCACGGCTAAAGCCCGTTAACGAGCTCTCCTTGACCATACCACTGGTTATTTTCTCTGAAAGCCATACAAATGGGAATAAAAGCCAGGTGATAAATTTTACGCCGCGCGCGGTAACGGGTGCAAGATTACGCCAATAGGTAGCACCCAGTGTCTTTGGAATAATTTCCGATAAAATAAGAATTAATAATGTCAATATTGCTGATGCAACACCAACATAAGCACTACCGAATACTGTAGCTGCCTGTGCGCCAGCCCCAACAGCCCCTGTCGTATGAGCAATGGTATTCAGCGTTAAGATTGCCGCTAGCGGTTTGTTAATATCAGATTTAAGCTCTCTGAGAATAATGCCAGCATTTTTTTTATCCTTCTCTAATACCGTAATGTAAGCGGTTGTCACACTTAACAATACCGCTTCGGCAATTGAGCAAAGAAATGAAAAAACCAGGGCGACTAAAACATAGGTAATTAATAGAATCATCGAAGCATCCTTTTTTGAGATACAAAAAAGAAAAACTCGAAACAAATAAAACGGAAAATAACAAAGCAGGTGTTCACTACTAATTTATAGCTCATTTTTTGAGTTGCGTAAAATTAAGCGATACAGGCAGAATATTATTACTGATACACAATGAAAATCTGATTTTTCCTATGAGTCCCGTGAGCTTGAATGACTCCAGATAACTGAATTACTCAAGGTGCTTATCTAATTCAACCATTGTAGCCTGCCAGCTGGTTTCTCTTGTGACTTCTCCGTTAATCGGCACCCAGGTTCTAACAACTACAGGATTATTAAACACGATATATTTTTTCTTACTCTCTTGCTTTACAGCTTGCCGAGTTAGCAGGCCACATACCCTCTTTTTACGGGTGAAATATCTGACACGCTTCCATTCGATAGTATAATCGACATAGTCAATTTTCACCGATTTAACTGATAGTTTTTCCGCTAAAACATTTGCCTGTACCGTTAAATAAGGAGAATGTAATATCTTGACTTCCGTGATAGCGATTGCCGGTTTAACCAGAAAGAACAAAGCAAATATCAATAAGTCTTTAGTTATATTATTCATACCTTATAATTCTACCTCCATGCTGTCAAAGTAACAAACCGTTCTTAGTAAGAATATGACTCCACCACAGTGGCCTGCCAGCTGGTTTCGCTTGTGACTTTGCCATTAACAGGAATCCAGGTTTGCACAACAACAGGATTATGGAAAATAATATTTCTTTGTGAACGTCTATAACGTCTATTAAGCAACGACGTACCACACTTAAAAACCCACATATGCCTTACAGATGAGAAGCTAAAACGCGCCCGTTTACGTAGCTTATCTTCAAGTCTTTCAGACTGCTCCTCAAAATCCAGATTAAACTCTGGTTGAATAGGTTTTATATCATCAGAGCCAGCAATGTTGGCAAAAATGTTAGAAGTGCCAAAACAAAGTGGCAGAGTGAATAAAAAGAATCTCAATTTTTTCATTATAATCAAACTCCCTGAACATCAATAGTAGATAAAACTCCCACAGCTCAGGTAATATCTTATAAAAACTAACCTTGAAAGTCTACTGGTGAATATAGTTATAAAATCAGTGCTATCCAGACCATCGTTAGCTCCACTTCTTTTTATAGCTTGTTATTTTCACAAATAAAATTTAAAACCTAAAGTTAATACCGTTTCATCTTCATTAATCCGCTCAAAGTAACTATTGAGTCTGGTTTCTTTTGTTGCGTAATCTAACCTGATGTTCATCCACATTGTCCTGAGTGAATTTAGAGGTTGTGCATATAATCCAGAAAAGGTTAATGAGGTTGAATCAACACCGGCACCGCTAACTGAAATATATTCTGGCCAAACCTGAATAAAAGTACCATTTGTTCCAACCGGGTAAGTGCCGTACAAATTTAACATATAACCGTCAACATCAACACCTGCAGCTTTACCCTGCATATAAGCAACATTAGGAAAAACTTGCAATCGACCAGTCACAGAAGGTGGAATCATTGACAGTACCCCAAGGGCTGCCAGATTATTATCACCCGGATTATCAATATAATCGAGTGAAAAACCCAATTTTGGAGCTGCTTTCATCTCTGTATCAATCACATGAAAATACTGAGCTCTTACTTTAAGTAAATCGGTTCCCCACTGATCAGTATCATCTTCATCTCCCCAGTAACCTTCAACAAACCCCATAAACTGCTGGGTTTCACTCCATGCTCCAGCCCATGACGCTGTAGCACGCAAGTTACTCTGACTATTCACCCACGCTGACACCATCGTATAAACCCGGGTTAAATCTGACGGGTCAATCGCCTCACCTTCTGTAACGACCGTGTCTGCACCTGCCTCTCCTTTTTTAGTAGAAGCTGGAGTTGGCTCATTATTACCAGCATAAGCAAAATGAAATCCCGCAATAAAAATCGTAAAAATGATACGCGTCATTATTTGCATGTTGTAGATCCTGAGTTTAACCATATATAAAATATACAGAAAAATTTGCTGAAAAATTTAAATTATACTGAACAAAATAGCTTTATCATTTTGAATAAATAACTTTTCCCTGTTTGATCGTTTTTAAAACTGAAATATCTTTAATTTTAATCGGCTCAACTTTAACCGGGTTTTCGGATAAAACAACCATATCCGCAAACTTACCTACTTCCAATGTTCCTTTAATAGCTTCATCAAAGTTCATATATGCTCCCCAATCAGTAATTGCTTTAAGCGCAATATAAGCCGAAACACGCTCGTCAGGACCTATAACAACGCCTTTTCTGGAAAGCCGGTTAACTGCAGTCCACACAGTAAATAACTGATCATGGGGAGTAACCATATAGTCAGTATGATTCTCAAATTTTATGCCTTTCTCATAAGCCGATTTTAAAGGACTGGTAAAAAAGGCTCTGCGTTTACCCATGTTATCAATATGAACATCCCCCCAGTAATACGTATGATTGGTAAAAAATGACGGTACAAAACCCGATTTTTTATAATCATCCAGTTGTTCCGGCCGCATAAATTGAGAATGAATAACAACCGTACGTCTATCACTCAAATCTTGTGCAAGTTGTTTTTCTGCTGCTTGATGAGATGCCAATAACAAATCGATGGTTGCATCACCATTTGCATGAGAAAATACCTGCGCACCACGCTTATAAGCTTCAGTCATTACAGAAATTAACTGCTCACCAGTGACATAGGGAATTCCCTTACAGTCTTTTTTACAACCGGGAACGTCTGTATGATAGGCTTCACTCATTGCCGCTGTTTTACCCTGTGGAGAACCATCAGAAACAACCTTGATACCCGATACTTTTATACGACCGTCATAGCTTTTAAAATCGATATCTTTTCGAGCATATAACTTCTCTGCTTCCAGGTATTGTATTTGCGCAACAATATCGATATCAACCAGGCCTTGTTTATCATATTCTTTTAATAAACCCACATAACTCAGTTCAGCAAAACCGTCCTGAGCAGTGGTAATTCCCTGACTGGCATAATAAGTCTGAATTTCTTTAAAATTGCTTTTTTTGGTTTTTTCGTCTGGGTGAGGAAATGATTGAAATAATTCAAAAATTGCATTGCCCTGAATTAATCCACTGGGTTCATTAGAACCATCCAGCCTGACGTACCGGCCACCTTCTGGATCCTCAGTTGTTTCATCAATATTAAGCATCTTAAGGGCATAGGAATTGATGACAGCCATATGACCAGACACATGGTGAATAAACACAGGATGGTCAGGGAAAACCTTGTCCAGGTCTGCTTTTGTTGGATGTCGATTTTCTATTAACTGATCAGGATCATAACCCCAACCTCTTACCCACTCTCCTTCAGGAATATTACGTTGTTGCAAGTTGTTCTTTAATGCAGTCGTGATATCATCTATGGACTTGACATCTCCAGCTGGAGGCGAATTTAAATCTGCAAAAGAAATATTGTCCATGCCTACCGCTATATGACTATGTCCATCAATAAATCCTGGCAGCAAAGTATCACCCCGAAGGTCATTCTCCTGGGCCTGTTTATACTTCAACCTGGCTTCTTTTAATGAACCAACAAAAACAATTTCTCCATTTTTTTCAACCAGAGATTCAGCATAAGCAGGTTTATCCCCAACCATAGTCAAAATATCGCCATTAAAATACAAAGTGCTTTTTGTCGACATTGATGCAGGTGATTGTTGTGAGCTACTACAGGCTGTTAGCAATAAGGTACAACAGATAAACAGGCTAGAAAAAAAACGGGCTATATTTATTGGTAACATTATTCTATTCCTATGAAAGTTTTTATTTGAACTCGCAATCATTCTTAACCTGGCAGCCATGCTCAACCCGACAAGTCAGTCATAGTAAAATATAAGTTTCAATCCTATTACAGGCAGAGTAAAAAAACTATATATATTATTTAGTCCTGTCAAATATCACGTCGTTAACATCGGGCATAACAAATGATTCTCCTGCTCAGATAGAATAAATCTCTCAAAACGATACAATGCTGATTTTGAAAAGACACTAACAGGAAAGTCATCATCAAATATTCTGCGGCGTTATAAATCGCTTTTAAAGACAGCCATTAACTATTAAAATCTAGCTTATTATATTTAAAAAAGTGATTTCACCTCAGTCATAAAAGTAAGCGGCACCAGCTTTTATCTTCTGTTAATTATGACTCTGACTTTACAGGTATTCATTTATGAAATTAATGCGTTGCACAATACCATTTTTTATTGGTTTATCATCGACTATTTTCGCTAAAGCAGAAAAAGAAGTGCAAGATATGTCAGACCCGCTGGCAGTCTACACTCAGGCAGGTGTTGGGCTAACCAATAAGGGTATTAATATTAAAATTGGGCAAGCCTATGACACAGGCGACGACTCAACCATGGCAATGAGACTAGTCGAGTTTAAAGGCATTTTAGGCGATAGTCTGGGTTGGGAAAATGGCGCAACTATAGATAACTCGGTAGATTCTATTCGTTATCGCAATTTTGAAGTCAACCTGACTAATGGCCGGGGAGTACAACTTGATATCAACTACAGTTTCGATAAAAGTCACCTGGCGCAGGAGTCAGGCGATTTCTCCTACTCAATTATCCAGTCGCTTCCCAAGATGGGGCCGGTTAATCTTTATCCGTTAGCTGGAGCTGGTGGTGCTTTTGGAAATAATGTCACTGAAGACGACGGTTCAATAGATGGGGGTTACTCCATGTATGGTGTTTTTGGCCTCGTTGGTTTATATGGCAAGGTGGTCATTACTGATAATATCTGGCTTAACTACAACCCTTTTTACTTGTCAGCCTTATCAGGTTCTGGCATTTATAAAAATAGCGCTTTTGGCCCCAATAATGACTCAATTTTAACGCATGAGTTTGTTGTCAGCTACCAGATCAATCCAACACTCAATTTACGTTATTTTGCCAACTGGAACGAATATAATGATTTCGATGATGGCGACCATCGTCTGGAAATTAATTATCAGCTTTAATAAAACTTAATAGAAATGTTTACTACCAAAGTATTCCAGGCGGGAGTGCTTTGTTTTATGTTGTTAACCTCGTTGTGCTGAGTTTTGGTAGTTTTCCCGAGTTATGTAAACAGGAACTGTGTTCAATGACTAGTCCGCTGTAGTTTTTTGCCATCGCTCATAATAACCTTATAAACTTCATCTAATGTATCTTCATTCAGAAAAATACCGTGGTCACCTTCAATCATTTTAAACTTTGCATCTTTACCGGCTTTTATTAAGGCTGAATGATATTTCCTGATTAAAGCAGCTGGTGTTGTTAAGTCTTTATTACCTGCGATAATAGAAATTGAAGTTTTATTCGATATTCGTTCTACAATATCTATTGGCGAAACCTTGTTTAAGTGACCTTTAAAGACTGATTTCTTCGTCAATTGATACATATTTTCTCGCCAGGGATTAATATCACAGGGGCAGGCAATTAGCACGGCATGGTCGATCAAGTCTGGGTAAAGGCCGAGCAGGTTAGCGGCTGTGGCTGCGCCACCAGAATAACCAACCAACACAACTTTACTGGCGCCGTGCTGTTTTTTTAAGAGTTGTATTGATCCCGAAACCTGTATGACGCTTTGGCCACCATAGTTATCACCAACACCCTCACCCTGTTCACCATCAGATCTTGGCTTCTCTGAATCTATATATCCTGGACGTAGCATTCCAATTGCAATCACATTATTTGTGTTAGCCGCCACTTTTTTCGTAAAGCTATTCTGCACAAAAGAAATGGCCTACGCAGAAAGTCTATTAACAACTCGCATAATCAACAGAGATTGGCTCGCTGATTTGTGCGAGCTTTTCCATGCACAGACTGTATGATATTGCTTAAGCTTTATTGGGATGAATAAAACTCAGCCACAGCGGGACAATCAAATGTTTCCTGCGTCAGGGTAGGAATATTTTTTTGTAAAAAAACATAAAACTCCCTGAGTTTAACATGCTGTCCCTGACCAAAAATGATCGCTTGCATTTCGGGTGTCTTAACGGATTTTCTAAATGCGCGAGAAAACATATTTGCTTTCTCGTAAGCATCCATTTTGATAATATCATCGAATCTTCCTGTCGACTTCCAATACTCTAAGGAATGCACTTTACAATAACGACTTGAGTCTGCACGATAAGAAGAAAGATTTAATTCTTTAACAAAGCTATTGTTACAGGCCGTTAACAAATTGATAAAAATAGCTATTAGAACATAACATTTAGTCATAGGTTGTCAAACTCATTAGTAGACAACTTACTTAATACTGTTAGAAGCATTGCAAGTTTCGGTCAGTTTGTCTCATCTTGACACACCTATTCACTCAAGACCTTAACATTCTGAACATTAAACTCTGAAAGAACGTTCATTAACGGTGTTAGTAATTGTTCAGAGGCCCCCTCTTCTAGCTTTATTATGATTTCATTCTTTATATTCTTGCCGTTATGAACAACACTACGAAGTGAGTTAGAATCCAACAAAAGTTGTTTTCCATCATGGGTATAACCTCCTTGTTTTGTAATAACGATATCCACAGCACTCAAATTTTCAATTAGATTGAGATCTGGCTCTCTGGTAATGGATAGCCTATAAAAACTTTCATATTCAGGGCAATTCCATTCTTTCTCCGTAAGCACCTCAATTTTTTGTTTTACCGTCGGGTACATCTCTTTATAGAACCTTACAGTTCTCATTTCACTTATAAGAGCAATAAATTCTTTAGTATTGACAGATGCTTGTGTTCTCTTTTCTACTATCTCATTAAATTCCTCAACCGATATATTTTCTGCTATATCTCTCCAGTTCTGTTTATGATGTATCTGACAAAAAGAAATAGCATCTTTTTCCAAAGAACTGGTAGTCTCGCAGCTTGCCAGCAAAACTACCAGGAATAATGGAAAGTAAATTGGCCGACTTCGCTTAAATTGAATCATGCTGAATTTGCACTATCCTTTTCAGCCTGAAGCTCATCATTCAATTCCAGTTTTACCGATGATAATACCTGATGTTCGATGGCTTTTGCCATTTGGCACCAAACTTCTTCGGTATTCCGTACGGTATGATAGACAAAAGAGAAAGTGGCATAGTGATGTAAAGATATGGGTAAAATAAAATGAAATCGTGGTGAGTTAGCAAATTTTTGAGATTCACCATAGCACAGAAAATTTTCGTGATTAATCCGATTAAACTCGATATTATGAGTTAATGAAAGCTGACAGTCCTTAGCTGCTTTTGAATTAAAAACATCAATATGTCTGGTAGAAATATAATTGATATTATTTTTAAGTTGAGTATCCTCAAATAAATTATCAACTTGATTAATGCGAGAGACTTCCACATCAATACGTATATTC